>NZ_JBMQQG010000054.1:0-4020 GCF_057362405.1 Ginsengibacter sp. | reverse complement strand
GCGATACGTCATAATTAAAGTCGGCAAAGAGCATAGCGGGCGTAAGGGTGCGTTTTTTTGATGCATAGTTGTCCACTTCCGCCTGGGCTTCTGCGGTGTAAGAACATCCCCCCACAATTATAGAGTCTTTCGCATTAACGGATTCTGAGCCTACAGGAAAAGAAATTTTTCCGTATTGATTATTGATGCTGGTAAAGCGCTCATAGAAAACTATAAAACCTGCCCAGAAAACTAATGAAATGATGGCAGTAAATAATATCAATTTTCTTTTTGCCAATTTCTGTTGAAAAAAAAATTCCACAAGCAATGATATAACCAGGCTCGGCAATAGTGAAACTGCGATAGCGATAGTTATGGCATCATGCCGTATTTCGTTGGCTTTTATAAGTGCCGCAAGGCTTACCCAATCGCCCGCAATTACTAAAACAAAAAGCAGGATGCGGTCTTTTAAAAAGTCAATCATGTTGTCCGTTTTCAACTTTAAAACAAATCTTTATCAGCTGGCTGTCATCGATTACTTTGTTATCCCGCAAGTTAATATCCGGCCGTAGAAACAATTGATTGGTGTTTATGTCCTGCAACACGAAACAGTAATTGCCTTTCGCAAGTATTACAGGCAAAGTAGACGCAGGCACCGATGGGTGGTACTTAAAAAAACTTAATGTGTCGCAGCCTTCAGTAAGACTGTATTTTAATCCATTTGGCCCGTAGTAAACATTGAAGGCATTTGGCTTCGGCTGCTGATCCCAGCTTCCGGATGCATTCCTGGTGTAAACATATATGTCTGCGTTTGGCAAGTCAGCATCATCGGGCACCAGGTAACTGCTGTTGTCTTCCATTGTATAAGATGCATTAAAAAATGAATTCGACCCATTATTCAACGTGGCGCTGCCTGCGGGCGAATGGGGTTGCATCATTCTAACCTTATTTACTTTGTAAGCTGCGAAGTCTTCCAGGAGCTCAGCAATAGAGAGGTGGGTATTTGCCGGGGCACTTCCCGTGGCTAATAAATCCATCAAACGATTGACATCGAGTAATGAATTAAGAAAAAAATCCATCTGCAATGCCGGAATAGATTCTGCGTTTGCATTGATATTGGGCAAAATCTTGTCTCTTGAGTTAAGGAGTTGATTTTTAAAATCGGGTGGAGCGATTTCTTCTGACAATCCACTTGCTATATTTACTTTATTATAAAATGATTCTGAAGCAGTATGAAACAGTTGGATCTGCCTTGCATTCTGCCGCATCAGGTTATAGTTTCCGGCATCAACTTTCACCGGAGCCACCTGCAAAAGTTTCAAACTAACCCTTCCACTTTTTATTTCATCATAAGTGTTGTCTTTGTTATAGGCATCAATCAGGTCAATGGCGTCGGCATTAGGATAGATATTGTTTTCAGTAAAATAATTTGAATACAACGCATAGATCTCTACCCTGGCCGGGTTTTTTTTCTGCATGAGGATTTTATCAGAAATTGCGTTGATGCGAATCATCTTCATTTGATTTGCAGTCTGTGACTGCGATGCGATGGAAGTTATGCCTGCCAGCAAAAAGATAATTATTTGCTTCATAAAATATTATTTTAGAAATGAAATCTTGTGGAGTGGTAACAGGTATATAATGATAGTAAAAAAGAAGATCAATTGCAAGGGTTGGAAATAATATATTTTTGCTTTACCGCCCAGCGATCTGAGAATGTTTAAACAAGAAATAGTCTTACTTCCCTCTTATTCCGCTGTTTAGCAAGCTTTGTCGAATAGCCTTTTGCGTTAGCCATGCTTCCGTAAATACGGGACAAGTATGCTTGGGGCCTTAAACCATTGTCTGCTTTCAAATAAACGATATTTCTAAGTAAAAGGTGCACCTAGCGGAATTGGATAAACTAAATAAAACAATTACTTTACATTGATAATTGACTGCCTCTCACTTGGCCAAAACTATCAATATGACAATAACAGAAGCGAAAAAATTCGGAAGGTCTAAAACAATGAAGGCAACTGCTATTGTGTTGGCAACCCTTATAATTTTATTGTTGGTGGGTGAAACAAGAGGAGATTTCGCGAACGGCATCCTCTTTTTTTTCCAGGAAGTATTTGATATAAATTCAATAATGATCCTCAGTATCCTGTTTGGTCTTACTTATTTCTTTGGATCATTTGCAGGACAAGAAATAATCGCTAAAAGGAGAATGTTTCTTCTGGTTTCATTAAAATATGTTTTTATCATATCACTGGCAATAACAGCATATACTGTTGTACTCGGCGTTTCTAGAGAAAGCTGGATTGCCGTGCAACCTTTACTCAAAACATTTTTTTTGCCGTTGTTCCTCAAGATTTTCTTTTGCTTGCTATTAGGTTGGCTTTGGGCGACTAATAAAATGAGGCGCTTAATAAAGTAATATAGTAATAAGAGCCCGTTATCCCCTGGCTATGCTTAGAATGTTTAGATAATAAAAGAACTGCTATCTACAGAAAGCAAAAGATGCTTATACTATCCCTGTACTATCTGGTTGCTACTTAAATCTACTATGATCACTTTATCGTAGGGTTGTTTGCTGCCATCAATGTTTACCTGGTTAAACTTAAAAGTTATTTGCTTTGCATTGACTGTTACCGTAAGATATCCATAACCGCTCAACGAGTTGTCGAACGAATGGTCACCGTTGCGGATTCCAGCGGCATGTCCAACCGGTGTAATGCCATGGCCACCACATCCCACCACGTAAAACGGAATTTGCATATTTACTCCGCCGAAAGGAAAATAGCGGGTAAAGCGCTGGTAGTTGTGGGAGTGTGCAGAAAGGACGGCATCGGGCATAATGCCTGCGGCTTTACATGAGCTATCAATATCTGCAAGCATATCAGTGCTTGGGCCGTGACCGCCCCCACTATAAGGCGGATGATGAACGGCTACAATTAACGCCTTGCGGGTACCCAACTTTCTCTGAGCAGCTATGGTACTAAGTGTTTGCGTGAACCATGTCTTTTGAACAATTCCTACTTTCTTATTATCGGAGATGAATCCCGTTCCATCTGCCACGTTGGAATATAGTGATACGACGTCCACAAAAGGCGCATTAAGATACCAGTAAACTGCAGGCTGACTTATCATTTCGCGGTAAATAGTTGCAGCGGCCGGCGGCACTCCTGTTACCGCCTGGCAGAAATTCTGCTGGAAAGCGCCCAGCGTAACCTTTTGGCCGGTAGAAGTGCCGTCGTACTTAAATAATTCTCCATCGTGATTGCCGGGGATGGCAATTATTTTTCCGGGATACTTCTTGTAAGGTGTATAGAACTGTGATAGGTAACCCTGGTCCGTGTTATTGTAATAGATCACATCGCCGAGGTGAAGGAGAAATGCCGGAGATGTTGCCGGATGCGCCGCGTCATAATCTGTTGCCATAGCAGCAGATACCAGTTCAGTCATGATATCGGGACTGCCTGTATCGCCTGTTGCATGAAAGGTTATTGAACCCGCGTGCTTAATTTCAGCCACTCCATGTTTACCAATTATTTCCGCCAGTGTCATGGTAGGGTTGCGGTGGGGCGCAGGTATCGGCTCCAGCAGGCCGGCATTGGATGGGTAATTCGATAATCCCTTTCCCACACCGGGCACACTTCTCCTTTTAGATTTGGGAGTGGTTGTGAAAAACGGGTGAGCAAAGCGCAATGCTTTTGAGGATATTTTTCTTTTTGAGGGTTTGGAGGCAACCGCATTCTTTGTTGCAGAAGTTTTGTTCAACGCCGGTGAATTCTTTTTTGCCATGGGTGGTATGTGTTTAATTTTGAAGATCTATATTCTGTCATTTAAAACGATCTATTACAGAAGTACCCGATAAAAAGAGTTATAAACTTATAGTTGCATAACCGGGTTATAAATAAATAATCAATTAGGGTATAACAATTAGAAAGGAGCGGCGCAATCCCGGGTTCGCAGAAATAAAAGAAACGTTTATTATTTTACAATAAATGTTTAATTCCAAAATAAAATTAAATAAAATTATTTGTAAGTAATTTCTGT
>NZ_JBMQQG010000053.1:0-52971 GCF_057362405.1 Ginsengibacter sp. | reverse complement strand
GAGTTTAAGGCACTAAATTATTTTAATTAATTTGATTTGTATAGATATAAAAATTTTCGTCAACTTTTAGTCGCGCAATGTTCCATTTTAACTGTTGCAACTTTTCTTTTGGATAGATGAACTGAAGTCCTCCTTTAGCATTATAGATTTTTACAGGCATATTAAACCCGGGAACAACGTTAGTCCAGCCATAGGAAAGAATACCGTTTTTTATGGAATACTCCAATGTTGGAATTTTAATAGTACGTAAATACTGATCAAAAACTTTGGAGAAATCTATTTTGGATGACTTACTAATATAGTCTTCAATTTGCTTGCTGGTAACTGTTTGATGATAGAATGTCTTATTTAATCCTCTTAAAATATTTCTGAACAATGAATCATTATTTATTACCTGGCGAATGGTATGCAGCATGTTCGATGCCTTGTAATAAATATCTATCGGCCCATCTGCGTTTACCCCATACGGTGAGATGATGGGTTCTTTATTCTCAATATTTTTCCTGATGCCGACAATGTATTTTGTTGCGTCTTCTTTACCAAACCAATATTCAGTGAAAAGCGTTTCGCTGTAATTGGTAAATCCTTCGTGTATCCAACTATCAGCAATATCTTTTGAAGTGATGTTGTTTCCAAACCATTCGTGCCCGCTCTCATGTACAATTATAAAATCCCATTTAAGGCCAACGCCGGTTCCTGAAAGATCTTTACCTAGATATCCATTAAGAAAATGATTGCCGTAAGCTACTGCACTCTGATGTTCCATGCCCAGGTGCGACGCTTCCACGAGTTTGTAACCATCTTCATAAAAAGGGTAGGGGCCAAACCAATGTTCAAATGCCTTCATCATTCGCGGCGCTTCTTTAAATTGTTGTTTGGCTTTTACCAAATCTGAATCAAGCACCCAGTAATCCATAGTTAATGGGCCTTTCAGGCCATCATATATTTCTCCAAAATGAGTGTATTTGCCCAAGTAGGGAATGAAGTCATAATTATTAATAGGATTAACAACCGCCCATGTAGTTGTTGTAGTTCCATCGTTGTTATTAAACTTGCTTCTCAGTCTTCCATTGCTTATAGCATCTAAATCTGATGGAGCTGTGATATGCATTTCAGCACTATCGGGCTCATCACCCTGGTAATCTTTACAGGGATACCAAACGCTTGCGCCCAAACCCTGGCAAGTAATGGTTATCCATGGATTGCCTTGTTTATCTCTTGCCCAGGTGATACCGCCTTGCCATGGTGGTTTGACTGCGATACGTGGTTTGCCATGGTAGTATATAAATAATTTGTTGGGATGATTAACACCTGGATGATATTCGCAGAAGTGAATTAAAAAAACATTTCCATCCCTCTTAATACAACTGTCGTGAATTTTCATAACGGCAGTACCTTGCTCAAAACGAAAATGGGTGATAATACTATCAATTACCATCGGCTCTTGCAGATCAATTTGCATAACTGAACCAGGTTTCAAAACTTTAAATGAAATAATATTACATCCACTTATGGTACTATCTTCTAAATTAAATTTTACATGCAAATCATATTTCGTAGCGTCCCACCAACTTCTTCCTGGCCCGTTACTTCCACGCAATGTATCTGCATGCTTATATAGCTGCGCAAATGAAGCGTTAAAAAAAATGAACATTAAACAAATTAGGCTGACTGTCTTTTTCATTTACTAAATTTATTTTTTCTAAAACAAAGATGGAGTTAAAAACCCGAATGCCTTTGCCACTTATAAATTTATTACAGAGAAATGTTCATCTTGTTTTAATAACTATTTCCTTGCTGAGTTTCTCATCGTGCAAAGAACATAAAAGAGATAAAAATATTTTTCACTACAATGAGCAATCAGGTATTGCTACGCTCGATCCCGCATTTGCAAAAAATCAATCTATCATCTGGGCAGTGCATCAAATTTATAACACACTTATTCAAACTGATGATAGCCTGCATTTAATTCCATCACTCGCCAAAAGCTGGGATATTTCACCGGATAATCTCACATTCACTTTTCATTTGCGTGATGATGTTTTTTTCCAGGATAATGATGCCTTTCCAAATGGCAAAGGAAGAAAGATGATTGCAGATGATGTTGTATATAGTTTTAACAGAATTATTGATAAGAGCACAGCCAGCAGCGGGGCATGGATTTTTAACAGCAGGGTAGATACATTACATCCGTTTACCGCCATTGATGATACCACTTTTCAATTGAAATTAGTGGCGCCCTTTCACCCGATACTCGGTATTTTAAGCATGCAATATTGCTCCATTATACCGAGAGAGGTTGTGGAGAAATATGGGAAAGATTTTCGCAGGCATCCCTGTGGCACCGGTCCTTTTCAATATGTTGCCTGGGAAGAAGGACAAGCGTTGATTCTCAAAAAAAATCCAAACTACTTTGAAAAAGACAGCGCAGGAAACCGGCTGCCTTATCTTGATGGCATTAAAGTTTCTTTCTTTGAAAATAAGGCCACAGAGTTTTTGGAATTCCAACAGGGAAGGCTTGATTTTATTAATGATATCGATGCATCCTTTAAAGATGAAGTAATTACGAAAGAAGGATCATTGCGTAAAGAATGGAAAGGTAAAATCATTCTCGAGAAACATCCTTACCTCAATATTGAATATCTCGGAATTTTAAATGACACGTCGCTGGAAATCGTGAAAAATTCTCCGCTTCGAAATTTGAAAATACGACAGGCTATTAATTACGGATTTAATCGGAGAAAGATGATGTTGTATATCCGCAATTCAATTGGAACTCCGGCAGAAAGCGGGTTTATTCCTGCAGGCCTTCCGTCATTTGATTCTACTGCGGTTATTGGTTACCGTTATGATCCGGCCAAAGCGCTGCAATTGCTCAAAGAAGCTGGTTACCCCAATGGAGTTGGATTACCAACGATAAAATTACTTACTATTCCCATATATGCTGAAATTGGCAGTTATATTGCCAATGAATTACAACAGGTTGGTATTAAGATACAGGTAGAGACGGTGCAGAAAAGTTTATTATTGGAAGAAACCGCCAAGTCAGATGCATTGTTTTTTCGCGGAAGCTGGATAGCTGATTATCCAGACGCAGAAAATTTTCTAAGTGTCTTTTACGGAAAAAATCCTGCACCACCTAATTATACACGTTATAAAAACATTGCTTTTGATAAATTGTATGAGCAATCCCTGGCGGAGAAAAATGATTCGTTGCGTTATAAAATAAATCAACAGGCTGATCAGTTAATGATAAAAGACGCACCGGTTGTACCTCTCTGGTACGATATGGTTATCCACCTTTTGCAGCCATACGTAAAAAACTTAATACCTAATAGCCTTAATCTACTTGAACTTAGAAAAGTGCGGTTAGTTGATTAATTTTTGTTATAAGTTAAACTTCGAATATTCCAGCCCGTTACCAATAATTAAGCTTAGCTTACAACTTTCCGCCACTATTTAATTTTTTCTGAATGCTCTTTATTTTGTGCTTTTTTTTTCTTCACTGGTTTTTGTCGTTATTCTTCCACTCATTTTTTTTGCATCGATATGCTTCTCATCAAATGTATACAACATCAAAAAGATGGGAAAGGGTTTTTTATTTTATGACCTTTGTCACGCAAGGCTCATCTTATCTTGTACCCGGAGCGTATGCGGTAATGCACAGGATGCATCACACATACAGCGACACAGAACAGGATCCCCATTCACCACATTTCTTCAAAGATATCTGGCGAATGATGTGGCACACATACAAACTATTTGAAGAGTTTCATTCCGGCAAAAAACTTCCTGACCCACAATTCACAAAAGAATATATTCCCAGTTGGGATCGGTTAGATAAAATTGGAAACCATATAATCACAAGGGTGTTGTTTGCTTTAGGCTACATAACACTTTATATGATTTTTGCTCCGAGCCTTTGGTGGTTCCTGTTGCTCCCGGTTCATTTTTTTATGGGCCCCATTCAGGGTGCTATTGTAAACTGGTTTGGCCATAAGCTTGGTTATGCCAATTATAGCAATGGAGACCACTCCCGCAATACTACGCCATGGGGATTTATTATGATGGGAGAACTATTTCAAAATAATCATCATTTTAAGAAGGCTGATCCAAATTTTGCCAGGAGATGGTACGAATTTGACAGCACCTATATCATTATGACGGGGCTTCAACACTATGGAATAATCAAATTAAAACCAGTAACCGCCTAAATAAAATCCTCCACAATTTATCACCTACACGCTATCCAAATCAAAATAAAAACCAATATCACCAATGTCCGACAAAATACGATTTGCTAAAACCAAGGACCTCGACTTCTATACAACACTTAACAAACGAGTGGATGAATATTTTACTGATAATAAAATTTCAAAAAATGCCAATTGGGTCATGGTATTTAAAACCTTCTTTTATTTGACTGTCTTAACAACGGCGTACTTAACATTAATATTAGGTCACAATCCGCTTGCTATTCAATTTCTATTGTGGATCATTCTCGGGTTTTTTACCGCTTTTGTGGGACTGAATATTTCGCATGATGCCATTCACGGTTCTTTATCACGGCATAAATCAGTTAATAAAATTTTAGGATATACTTTCAATATTATTGGGGCAAATGCCTATTTATGGAGCATCATGCATAATATCGTTCATCATACTTATACTAATATTGACGGGCATGATGAAGATATTGAATCAGTACCATTGCTCAGGGTGTGTCCTCATCAAAAGTTAATGAAAATACATCGTCATCAATATTGGTATGCATTTCTGTTTTATGGATTTGGTTCCCTCGTATGGGTATTTATTAAAGACTATAAAAAATTTTTTAAAAAGAAGATTGGCAATTATGAAAATAAAAAGCACCCGCCAATTGAATATTTTAATTTGTTCTTTTTTAAAGCTGTTTATTATACCATATTCCTGGTGCTTCCACTAATATTAATTCATGCCACCTGGTGGCAAATATTATTAGGATTTTTTGCTTTGCATTTTTGTGAAGGAATTACGATGGCCGTCATCTTTATGCTGGCTCACGTTGTTGAAGAAACCAGTTTTCCTTTACCCAACGAGCAAGGTAATATCGATAACTGCTGGGCGATACATCAATTATATACAACGGCAGATTTCGGCCGGGAAAATAATGTATTAAGTTTTTTTTGCGGCGGTTTAAACTTCCAGGTAGAACATCATTTATATCCACGTATTTGCCATGTTCATTACAAACCAATTTCGGTAATCGTAAAGAAAACAGCTGAAGAATATAAACTTCGTTACAATTCAAATCCAAGTTTCAGAGGAGCTATCATGTCTCACATCCGGTTTTTGAAAAAGCTTGGGAAAGATGAATTGGTTACAATTGCGGTTTAATGTATCGGCTATATTTTCGCTCAATGATATCCCTACAGAGACTTATATCTTTTCGAACACCAACCTGAAGTGATCCATCGTTTCATTTTCGAAACAAACTTTATTTGGACTTATTTTAAATACCTGTACCTGGTGGCGAAATTCTTTGTCGGTTAAAAATTTAGGAATCAGCGAAGCATATAACGCATATTTCTTCAGGTTAAATTTTCTGAATTTAATGCGCCATCTCTTGATCGTTTCAATATAATCCAGCCTGCCGCTGCTTTTGGAAATTAACTTAAAAAAAGGTTCGGCATTCTTTATTACCTGCCCTTCGCCATAAGGCAACCATGATCCCGGAAACTGTTTTACCATCAAAGCCATTGCATAAGAGGGCGAATCTTTTGGTGCGTCTACACTTACATCTTCCAATGGCATCATATTCTTACTGAACACCATCGTCTGCATATAAAATCTTCCTCCTTTCGGTAAAAGGTCATTTAATTCTTTAAAAAAATTGTGATACACTTCATCTTGTTTTCCGGCTTTATATTCTTCGATTGAACAGAAATGTTCCATACCACCAATGCAGGTAATTGCATCAAATAAACCGAAATCTTCCGGCGTAATTGCTCTGCAATCCTGTATACGAACATCCAGGCCATTTCTTACGCATGCCGCCGCCTGCCCGGATGATAAAGTAACGCCCATACAATTAGCGCCACGCCCCTTGATGTAAGTGAGGAACGGTCCCCAACCACATGCCATGTCCAAAACCTTTGTGCCGCTTTTTATGCCAAGGCTATCTGCAATAAATTTGTGCTTATTTTTTTGTGCTTCTTCAATAGTCATGGAAAAATCACCATTAAACATTGCTCCGCTATAGTCCGCACTTTCGCCCATGCTTAGACGAAATATTTCATCGATGGTGGTGTAGGTGAAATCAAGATCGTTTTTATTTGCCATTAAGAATTTTTTTTATTGAGGCTGCAATATATCACAACGATCCCATATCGGCTCAGTTTTTATAACTCTTTAATATATTATTGAATTGTTATTCTTATACCGGCTTGTGGAATAAGCATGTTGGTTTTTGAGCTGTTCTGCTGGAATGAAACATTTCCGCTTCCATCAATGTATGGATCGGTAAGATAGTTGGTATAAGACCCTATCAGGTAGGCAACTTTCAACTCCAGCCCCAACGCATCTCTCCTGTTTAATGATATGTCGATGCCTCCGGCAGCACCTACAGCAAAGGCCCAATTCGCTTTTGATGAGTTCGAATAAGATGGGCTGTAAGTGCTGTAATAGCTAAGTTCATCTACACTCACTGTCGAGAAAAACACATTCCATCCGGCAGTAAAATCTGCAAAGGGTTTAATAAAATGCGGTTCAGAAGATTGGATTCTTGTAACAAACATTAACGAAAATATATCGCTAGTGGCACTAACCTGGAAGTCGCTGTAGTATCCGTAAGAATAACCTGAAAAATATTGATTGGCTCTTGCTTTTTCCTGAATACCTAATTCAATTCCAAATTTTACCGGCGTATTATAACTGGGACGGAACAAGACATTCGCACGCAATCCATAGCCGGCATCAGGGTTTACTTCTTTATAATCGTTCTGAGGTATAGATAACTGACCAACGATAGACGTAGAAAATTTTTGCGCAAAACAAAATGTATTAACCGCAGCAACAAATAATAACGTAAGTAAATATTTCATCGAAGGCTTTTAAGGTTTGAGTTTATCGGCAAAAACTTTTTTTATTTTATCCATCTTTGGTTTTATAACAAAATAGCAATACGGTTGTGAACTATGATTTTTATAGTAATCGCGGTGATAGTTTTCCGCCGGGTAAAAATTAGTTAAAGGTTCAATGGCTGTTACGATGGGCTTATCGAATGCGCCACTTTTTTCCAGTTCCTGCTTATATTTTTCGGCCTTTTCTTTTTGTTCTTCGGTATAATAAAAAATAACACTACGGTATTGCGGGCCTATATCATTGCCCTGCCTGTTTAACGTGGTAGGATCATGGGTAGCCCAGAACACTTCCAATAATTCATCATAGCTTATTATTGAAGGATCGAATTCTATTCTCAGCACCTCAGCATGCCCGGTTTGTTTACCGCAAACCTGCTCGTAGGTTGGGTTCTCAACATGTCCCCCGCTGTAGCCGCTGCTAACTTTTTCAACACCCTTCAATTGTTGAAAAACCGCTTCCGTGCACCAAAAACAACCGTTTCCAAAAGTGGCTAATTCAATATTTTTATTATCTGCCATAAAATTCGTTTACTTTATACTGGTTATTAAAACTAATTGTAATAACAAAGATAAGTTGTGCTTATTACAAATAAACCTGGTAAACCAAAACGATGAATAATACAAACGATATTTCTTATGCACTTAGATTGATGCCGGGTGATGATATGCGATTATCAATAGAAAGATTTGTTAATGAAAATAAAATTGAAGCCGGATGGATCGTTACCTGCGTGGGCAGCCTTACAACTTACTCAATCCGGTTGGCTAACCAAAAGAACCCTGTAGCCAGCGACGGTTTCTTTGAAATTATCAGTCTTTCGGGAACCGTTTCGGTCAATGGATGTCATCTTCATATAGGGATAGCTGACGATAAAGGAATAACTATTGGCGGCCATTTGTTGAAGAGATGTATTATTTATACGACTGCCGAAATAGTGTTAACTGAATCGGGTAAATATATTTTTAACAGGGAAATAGACGAGGCCACCGGTTGGAAAGAATTGCAATTGAAGCAAAGATAAATTGTGGCATTACTTTTTCTTTACTTGTTGATTTTCGTATGATTATTTTTGCTTCATATAAAAGGCTTGATTAATTAATTCATGAAATTATTTCCTTCTTCTGCTATACAGCAACTTGAGTTTGATAAAATAAAAAATTTATTGGCAGGGAATTGCAGAACCGAATACGCAAGATCCAAATCTGAAAATTTACGTATCCATACCAGGAAAGAATTTATTGAGCCTGAACTTCATCAGGCCTATGAATACAAATTATTTTTTCAAAACCACCTTCACTTCCCGGATGATGCCGTGATAAATCTTTCGAAGGAACTCAAACTGCTGGGCATCGAGGGATCTGTTCTGGCCGGCAATCAATTTTTATTAATTAAAAAATTGGCCACATCCATTCAGCAAATATTTCGCTGGTTTGATAATGACCGGCGGATTGCATTTCCTTTCCTTGCATTAGTGATTGGCGAAACTTATTTTGAAAAGACAATCGGGCAGTTGATTGATGAAGTGTTGGATGAAGATGGCAATGTAAAAGATACCGCTTCCGAAGAACTTGCTGATATAAGAATGCGTTTGTATAAAAAGAGAAATGAATTACGCCGGCTTTTTGATCGCATTGTGAGCAGGCTGAACAAACAAGGTTACCTGGCTGAAATTGAAGAAAGCTTCATGAACGGCAGGCGGGTACTCGCTGTTTTTGCTGAACAGAAGCGGATGATCAAAGGAATTCTCCACGGTGAAAGCGACAGCCGCCGCACAGCTTTTATTGAACCTGAAGAAACAACCGGGTTAAATAATGAAATATTTTCTTTGGAGAATGACGAACGCAAGGAGGTATACAAAATACTGCAAAAACTCACATCAAACATCCGTGTATACCATTCACTGCTGAGCATTTATCATACTATTCTTGGTGAATATGATTTTATACGTGCCAAAGCCAGGCTTGCCATGGAATATAATGGCAACATGCCGGCAGTGCACGACAAAGCTTTTTTAAAACTGGTTAATGCCTGTCATCCCTTGTTGTTTATTTATAACGAAAAACAACAAAAGCCAACCATTCCCGTAAATCTTACCCTGGATGATGCTAACAGAATCCTGGTTATCAGTGGCCCTAATGCAGGCGGTAAAACAGTGACCTTAAAAACAGCGGGGCTTTTGCAGATGATGTTGCAAAGTGGTTTGCTGGTTTCGTGTAGCCCTGAGAGTGAGTTTGGTATATTCCGGCAACTGATGATACACATTGGCGATACCCAAAGCCTCGAATTTGAATTGAGTACCTATTCGTCGCATTTAATGAACATGAAATATTTCATGGAGAATGCGAATGGTAAAACCTTGTTTTTTATAGATGAACTCGGGAGTGGCAGCGATCCTAATTTAGGTGGCGCCTTTGCCGAAGTCATTATGGAAGAGCTGGCAAAGAAACATGCTATTGGAATCGTTACAACGCACTATCTGAATCTAAAGGTAATGGCCAATAAGGTGCAGGGAATTATGAACGGGGCCATGGCTTTTGACGAAAAGAATCTAAAACCCCTGTACAAACTAATTGTTGGAAAGCCCGGCAGTTCCTACACTTTTTCTATTGCAGAACGAATTGGATTGCATCCTTCCCTTATTAATAAAGCAAGAAAACTGGTTGATGAAAATCATTTTAGTCTTGATAAATTATTGAACCGCACGGAACAGGATTTGCAACAGGTGCAGGCAGAAAGAAAAAATCTTGACAGGCTCCTACAAGAAAATGAAAAACTGAAGAAGGAGTTCGAACATGTCATCACCCGCGAAAAGCACCAACAACAAATTGAATTATTAAAACATCAGAATAAAATAAGTGAAGAAAAGCTGGCGTACCTGAAAGACATGGAACGAAAGCTTAAAGCGATTGTGATTGAATGGAGAAAAACAGAGGACAAAAATTCTTTGATCAAAATGATTCAGTCACTTCTTTTCAAACAAAGGGAAAAGCAGGTGGTTGAGCGGCAGCAGCAGAAAATTGATAAGAAATATATTGAAACAACAGAGCCTGTTAAAGAAGGCGATAAGGTAAAAATGATTGCTAACCGACAGGTAGGCGTTGTTACTAAAATTCGCGGTAAGAAGGCTATTGTACAGGTTGGCGTTGTACCAATAACGGTTGATGTAACAGACCTCGTAGTTGTGAAAGATAAGGTCGCTGAGAGTTTATAAAACAAAGCACCGGTTGATGTTTTGTCCGCAAAATTCATCACATTGCAGAGTTCTTAATTGCCCCGATCCTTTAGGTCGGGGTAATATGGAAGGGTTTAACGGCTTTAGCCAAATAACTAGAACACCGGATAGATTTTGGGCTAAAGCCAAAAACAAAAAATTCTTTATCCCCGGCCTAAACGATCGGGGCTATTGATTGAGACCTAAATTAAGAACCCACCCAAATAATTGTAAAACTCATATTATTATGAAAGTCGTTTGCGTGTTCATTTTTCTTTTTGGTTTAACTGTAAATTCTTTTGCGCAATCGCTAACTGGCAAATCTCTTTTTGAATTTGATACCAACAGTTCAACACGATGGAGTAGCCCTGAAAACAGAAATGGCATCAAAGGAGAAGGCGGTAAAGAAAATAATAAAGCAAAAGGACATCCGTATGATACTATTGCTGCCGGCCAGTCTTATAACTTGCTTACTATTCAATCTCCCGGAATTATTAACAGGATATGGATCACCATTAATGACCGTTCACCCAAGATGCTCCGGTCTTTAAAGATTGAAATGTTTTGGGACAATGAAACGAAACCTGCTGTGTCTGTGCCTTTCGGCGATTTCTTTGGATTGGGTTTAAGCAAAACGGTAACGTATGAAAATGCTTTATTTACAACAGGGGAAGGGCGCTCGTTTGTTTGTTTTATCCCGATGCCTTTTAAGAAAGCTGCAAAAATTGTTGTTACCAACGAATCCGATAAAACCTTACGGAACATTTTTTTTGATGTTGACTATAGTGTATTGAAAACATGGAACGACGATTATTTATATTTTCATGCTTACTGGCACAGGGATACGGCCACCACACCGTCCCAGGATTTTCAATTGCTGCCGCATATAAATGGGAAGGGTAGATTTTTAGGAGCGAGCATCGGCGTTAATGCAAATCCTTTATATGGCACCTCATGGTTTGGTGAAGGTGAAGTGAAAATGTACCTGGATGGAGACAAAGAATATCCAACGCTCAACGGAACAGGAACAGAGGATTTTATAGGTTCTGCGTGGGGACAAAGCAAATTCATCAATCAATATGCAGGATGCACGATTGCCAGTGATTCATTGCTACAATATGCATTTTACCGCTTTCATATTCCCGACCCGGTTTATTTTAAAACAGGATGTATGGTTGCTCTGCAGCAGATTGGCGGCGCTGCCACAGACAGCGTTGCCGCCTATCAAAAAAATAATGCGCCGTTAATTGTTGTGTCAACAGATAACGGAAAGCTGTACCCGCAGTATAATAAGAACTATCCGCTTCAATTAAATAATACTTCACCCAAAGGCTGGACAAATTTTTATCGCTCTGATGATGTTTGCGCCACGGCATATTTTTATTTGCATACACCGTCTGATGAATTGCCGGTGATACAACCAGTTAAACTGAGGGTTTATAATCTTAATAATAAGGAATGAAGATTGGTTGAGTGTTTTGGATTTGCGGCCAGGGATTCCTTTCAAACGACTCTTTTTTAAATGGATTGCTTCCGTATTGTTGCCGTACGGCGTTTCAACAACAAGCTTCGTGTCAGTACGCAGATTTTCAGTATCAGCACTCAGTTTATAGAATCAAGCTTTCCCATTCTGTTTTCTGAAAGGGAGATGCAATATTAGATAAGGGCTTCCCGGCTGTTTCCTTATTGATTGGTGGCTGTCTTCCTGTTGTTTTGTTGCAGGCGTGTTGCTGCGGCTAGCAACGTGGTAGCAAGAAGGTAGCAAGAGTTCCCGAACAAGAGAGCAACAAAATGTGGTTTTTACTGCGGCCTTATGCGGGTAGACGAAAATCTTATATTGCTGTGAGTATTAAAAAAATTATAGAAATAAATATTGCATACGAAATAAATTCAATCAAATGAACTGATAGATTGCGTCTAGTTTAAAAAAAATAACTGAATTATTTTCGCCCCGGGCTTTGATATTTAGCAATTCATCTACCGCGTTAAATTCGATATGAACATCGACTTGAGGTGTTTCAGTTGGATTTAGGATTTTAAGAAACTTACACCCTGTTATTGAAATTAATTTTAAATTTCTACAGAAGAAATTTTCCAATAATTCATGAACTATTTGCAGCTGAATTACACCCGGTGTTACAGGATGACCGGGAAAGTGGCCGGAATATATGATATGATCCGGGTTTAGTTTAATAGTCGTGGTAAAATTCAGATCGCAAGCTGAAGTTTCAAGCGCCAGGAATAAATCATTTAGGAGAGTCAATTTAAACGTTTTTATTATCGAGGAGTATCAGCCCTAAATTTTCCGGGATTAAATTATTGCATATCAAAATTTTGCTGATTCTTTCACCAAATACCGTGTGCTTTTTATGCGATAAAATATCAATTCCATAATTCATAGCAAAGGCTGAGTTTGTAAACCAGGTCCCGGCTATTTTTTGATAGTCGAATATTTTACTTGCTCCAAATAATATCTTCAGGTCTTCCGTTTTCTTTTCGTCACCATTAGCATATAAGACCAGGTCTATTTCTTGCGCCGATAGGTTATTCGAATCCAGAAATCCTGTAATTATAGCGTAAGGGTCCGATATCAATCCGAAGCTTTCCGCATCGGTAAGTTGTACTGAATCCTCATTGCCTTTGTCGTTTGACAATATAAGAAAAGCGGCGCCCCCTGTAACATGAATGTCTTTGGCCTTTAATCTTTCTTTCATGTTATATATGATGTCTTCTTCTTCATCTGTCCCTCCTACCAGTACATGTTGATCACCATTTTTGATGCACAACATTCCATCAATTAATGCCTGTTCAAACGACAGACTATTTTGAGTGTGGGTCATATTATAGCCGTGGTTTTTTAATAACAGGGATACCTGGCTGGCGATGGTATTGTGAGTTGAAACAATAAAAGCGGTAGGCGACAAAGGACCTCCATTAGCACAGATTATCTTGTCTAAAAAATTCCTGGTATGTACCGGACAGCCCATGCTTGTTCCTACAATAATTGCATCTGGTTGGGCCAGGCCTGCCTGCCTAAGACAATCAATTGAACAGGCAATAGCCATCCTTAATGCCTCGCTCATCCTTCGCCTCTCCATAGCTGGTATGAATGCTCCGTAATCAGGGGTTATTAGTTCGGATGTTAACTTTAGCTCCGCGAGTTCCAATGAAAATCCTTTGTTGCGGAATGTCGGTTGATGCGATATGGTTGATGAAGCTGTAATGTACATTTAATGAGCTTTACCAAAGATTAAGCAAGTGCAGTTTCCCCCGAAGCCAAACGAGTTTGAGAGTACATATTCAACTTGCACACCGGATTGAAAAGTTGTTTCAGGTTCCATTCCTGTTTCCTTCATAGGAGTTGAAAAATTCAAATTGGGAAGTATTGCTTGTGACTGTATAGATTGTACGCAATACACGGCCTCAATAGCGCCTGCTGCAGCCAATGTGTGCCCGGTAAAGCCTTTAGTGGAGCTAAAAGGTGGTATGTTTTTACTGAACACATTCTTTATAGCTATTGATTCTGATAAGTCATTATTTCCGGTTCCGGTACCGTGTGCATTGATATAGCTTATTTTTTCTGAGGTTATATTCGCTTTGTTCAATGCATTTATCATGGCCAGGTAGGCACCTTTGCCATCCGCTGAACTCGCCGTTTGATGAAATGCATCCGTAGCGTTATTCCAGCCTGACAATAAACAGAGTGGGGTGTTGGCAGTGATAGCAATACTTTGCTCATTTTCAAGAACCAAAAATCCTGCACCTTCACCCAGGTTTAATCCCTTCCTTGATTCGTCGAATGGCTTGCATATATCAGGGTCATAAATATTCAGGGAACTGAAGCCTTTTATATCGTATAGTGCGAGTGGATCGCAGCCGCCAACTATTACCCTGTCGAGTTTATTTCCTTCAATGAGGCGAGCACCTTGCATAATTGCATTTGCACCCGATGAACACGCGGTGGAGATGGTTCCGATATATCCTGATATACCTAATTCAACAGCAACCCTTTCGGTAGTTCTTCCGTTGTCATGTGTCATCAGTTTATATGTGTTTGATGACTCATTCTTTTGAGATTCGAAATAATATTTCTCTGTTCTGTCTAAACCACCTACAGATGTTGAGGAAATTAGTCCTGTACGAATTTTGTCCTGGATTCTGTTGTTCCCCCACGCCTCCGTCGCAGCAAGAAGGGAGAGAAGAGTTGTGCGTGAAAAATCTTCATGAGGCAGACCGAGCATTTGAATAATTTCCTCATCAGTTAATTTCACCTCGCCAAGCATCAAGTTATAAACACACGATTTGGCAATACCGGTTATCCCAGCCTTTAAGGAACGAAGATTTTCTTCAGCGTCTAAACCTATAGCACTCACAACACCAATACCTGTAACAAATATTTTCACGTGTTCTTAGCGTTTTCTTCCTGTATATATTCTGCCATTGAGTTAATTGAGGCAAGCACTTTCTTGCCAACTGCTTCATCCAGGACTTTTACACCATGATATTTTTCCATTAGCACAACTAGTTCCAAGGCATCAATGGAATCCAGCCCCAAACCATCTCCAAACAAAGGAGCGGCATCATCAATATCTTCCGGCTTAATCTCCTGGAGATTTAATTCTTCGATGATCTGTTTTTTGAGTGTATCCTTTAAGTCCTGAATATTCGACATATATTTTATTTAATAATAGTTGGTCTTTTAAATCTTACGCTCCAACCACTTTTATTTCACATTCAAGCAGCTCCTTTCCGTTTGCATAGGTTTCACCTTTCAATAAAAACATATTATCGAACTGGGCCAGCAAGGTAACGGTGGTAAGTATGGTTTCGTTGATTCCTGGCAGATCATACAATTTTAATTTTGAAATTCCGCCGATAAATCCCTCAATCGCTTTTTTTCCGGCAAACATTTTTGTTACTGCCAAACCTGCCGAGCTACTTTGCGCAATATTTTCAATAAGCGCAAATTCCCGGAGTACTCCATTTTCAACAAAGATATTATCAGGTAAAACCCGGAAGTCCGTTTTAAATGTTTCAGCGTTTGCTTCCAGTAGGTTATCAATCATAATGAAAGGGGCACGCTGCGGAATGTAAGATGCTATTGTCTCTTTGCTTTTTATCATTAAGAATAAATTCCACCGTTAATATTAATAACTTCTCCCGTAATATAGGCAGATTTTTCTGAGGCGAGGAAACTTACTAGGTGAGCTACTTCCACAGGTTCTCCAACCCTTCCAGCCGGAATCACTTTGATATATTCTTTCATGTCGATGTTTTCAATCATTGCTGTGTTAATAAAGCCAGGCGCTACTGCATTTACGGTAATATTCATTTTGGCAACTTCCTGGGCAAGTGCTTTAGTCGCTCCAATTATACCAGCTTTGGCAGTTGAATAGTTGGTTTGCCCGGGCACTCCTCTCAAACCGGAAATTGACGATATATTGATAATCCGACCTGTCTTTTTATTCATCATTTGCCGTATAATATTTTGGGTAACGTTAAACATACCTTTTAACGCGACGGCAATAACATCATCCCAATTGCTTTCCGGCATCCACATAAACAAACCGTCTCGCGTGATACCGGCATTATTAACAAGGACTCTAATAAATTTTGCGGGATTGTTTTTCTGCCACTCTCCAATTACCTTATCAACGGCAGGTTTATCCTCAACTTTGAATTTCAGAAGTTCGCCACTTCCCCCTTCGCTGCAAATTTTATCAAGTGTTTCCTGCGCTGCATTAGCATCGGAAGAATAATTAATTAGAATGTGCAGATGGTGATCTATAGAAAGTTGCAGAGCGATTGCCCTTCCTATTCCTTTAGAAGCCCCTGTGATTAAAGCACAAGTCACGGCTCTGTTTTATTTTTTCGTTTACGCCCCATTCTGCTGGCTGCTATTATTCCCCAGACAGATCCGCCTGTAAGAATAGCTCCTAAAATGATGGAGCCTGCTGTTGCGTCTCCAAAGCCGCCAAATATCAGGCAAATGCCGGCACATAAAGGAAAAAGCAGAAGAATAATTAACAATACTGCCAGTGCAGCTGATCCACCCTCTGCAGCCAACCTGTGTTTTAGTAGTTTCATCATCCTTGTCCTTTTCTTTTCCAGCCCAAAAGCTTTCTTTTCAGCTTTTAATTGTTCCCTTGCTTCATTTTTTGAGAGAGTAGACGATGTCATCGCTTCTTTGTCAGGGATTGTAAAGACCGCAAAAACTGCCACATTACCAGATGATCCATCAGCCAAAGCCTGTCCATAATTTCTCTCATAGGGTGGCTCTATAGCTTCATCATCGGGATCTGCCGCGCTATTATCTGGAAAAATTGCCTGGTCGATTGTTCTCACGGTATGGGCTATTGGAGAATTTGGATAATCGCTCGAAATTCTGTTTCCAAACACTACCATCATTACAAAAGACGAGAGTGCGATACCCATGTAAGCTGATCTGCGCCTGTTCACAACAATGGGGATGGCTATTGTACTTCGCTTAGGCAGGAACGGCACTGATAAAAAACCAATAACACTAATGGTGCTAAACACAAAAACGGTGGTGTTTGAAAATTCATAGCCCAATTCTTTTGAATTATTTCCGGCAAAAATTCCCAAAGCCATTAGGATCAATTGCAATACAGTAATAAGGACCTGTGCTCTTTTAGGATTGGATTTTGCCCACCGGGTTATTTTTATTCCCGTTGAACTGTTGCGACGGACAGCACCCATGATCACCAGCGCCATCAATGATGTAATCAAGTAAGTAAGACCATCACTTACTAATATTGTACAAGCAATAATTGCAAGAACCAAAATGGCAAAATGTATTGTACTCTTTTTCATGGTAGAGAAATTAGTTATGACCTTGTTAATGGATAGGTTTAATTGGCAGGATTTATCAGGTAGTTTTATCGGGGTAAACGCTATTGATAGTTAAATTAATTATTTTAAATGATATTTTCTACTTCTGAATCAAATTGTTTTTAAACGATTCATCATTTAAAACATCTTTTAAATGCTTACGGCAAATAATTTGACATGCTAAATCAATATCTTCCGAAATACTATTGGAAGCACTGCGGCTTAAAGCAGCTAACGCAACTCCCAAGCAAAGTTGATCCTTATATCCAGTTGAAAGGTGTAGTAGTCGTTCAAGATTGGATTCATCGTTTCCCCCAACATAACCACATGCTATACCTGCTCCCCGCCATAGATCAGCATGCCGTGATGGGTGAAGAGGCCGTATTAGCTGCACGAGTTCATTCACTTCGCCCCTGCTTATATACCATAAGCGCCTGCCAAGTCCCTGGTCAAACCCCGGTAATTCATGCCCTTTAATTCCTTCCGGTATCATTTGCATTTTTACAGTCTTTCTCTGTTTAAAGAGACCATTGTAGTAGCCAATTCCGTCAAAAACCATTCGGCTCATCACGGGGTACAGGGATTCGAGGTAAGGCCCCGGCAGGATTTCAGCTTTAGCAAATGCCCAGCCAAGGCCAATGTCCATGTGAAAGGTGTGTGCCTTTGCGGACCGTTCATAAAACCTCTTCCAGTTATCTAATGCTCTCCCGCTATGCAATTCCGGCAGAGCCATTTCCATAGAAGCACTTTCATATGCGACGGATCGAAACACGGGAGGTTCGGCATCAAGAAAAGCAATCAAATTTTCTAATTCACGATGCTTCTGCATATACGCCTGCACAGCCAGGAAAACTTTTTGAATGTATTCCATATTGACCGAAACTTTATTGTGCAAATTCATCTTGTGGGGTGTTAACGTTTTTCAACCACATTTTGGCAATATCAGTCCTGATGGATTCAACAACAGGTAACGCATTTTGACTCTCTGATTTTTGGAGTAGTTCAACTTTCCCGTCGTCAATTTTCATATCATAAGGATCCACTTTCATATCGGATGGTGTATCATGCACCCATGCACTCACGAGGCGGAATATCTCTGCCGAAATTTGTTCTAATATTTTCAAATTAGATTCAACCTTTGAAATCAGTTCGCCAGGTTTGTATAAGAGGCCCAGCTCAGTATGGAATTTATGAAGACAGTTTAGATCAAATACATTCAGCTGATGGTTGGCACATGGCTTAACATCATACTGCGCCCATGCACGAAACATCTCTTGCATACGTTCGTTTATTTTTGAAAATCTGCGGCCAATACCGGCATTAGAAGATGAGTATTGTTTTAAAAAATCAATATCGGTATATCCATTATTTATAAAAATCACATTGGGAATAGCCCAGTACGATGCCCAATCCCAAATTATTTTCATTAACATGATTTGGGTTTTGCCGAAAACGCCATACATATTCTTGTACAGGTTGATCCATCCTTTGAGCAGTTCTTTATGCGCCAGGTCATAGATCATAGTCCGCAATGCCGTGTCTTCACCATTAACATCCGAGAGAACCAGTTCGGTGATCCAGCTATTGCCCATTGCAATAAAATCTATCCCCGGAGAATAGAGCGGATCCATAAACGCACCTGCTTCTCCTGTCAGCGCCCATTTGTCACCAGAATAAAATTGTTTGGTATCGTAGGCAAAATGTTTCATGACTTTGAAATCCATGAGCTTTTCTTTATGCTCATCCAACATTTTTGCGGCAAGTGGCTCACGCTTTTCCAGCCACTTCATTGCTTTTTCAAAAGTGGCAAAGTCATGAAACGGATGATATCTCGGATCTGCTACAATTCCTACACTGGTTTTTCCTGCAACTAATGGAATTATCCAAACCCAATAGCCATTTCCAATAAGATGATTAGTAGCTAATCGTCTGCGACCAGGATCAGCAAAATTTCGCCACGCAAGATTATCAGACCATTCGTCAATGTCAATGGCAGCGTCTAGCCGAAACCACGCTGAATTAATTTCATGGTTAATTTCTTTTTTAAGATCCAATTTTCTTTTTAGTAAGCCGTTCCTACCTGTCGAATCAACTATCCACCTGCTTTCGGTGTTGTATTCGATATTTTCTTTTTTGAACCGGGTTTTATGTCCCCGCTTTGATAATTCCACATCCGTTACTCTTGCTCCCAAAATAATTTCGACTCCGCAGTTCATTAATCTGCGCACCAGCTCATTTTCCAACAGGCCCCTGTCAATTTGATGAGAAGGATATGGATTAGGAATTCTTGATCCTACTTCCACACGCCTTGCTATGTCAGCGTTTTGCTCTGGGCTAAAGAAAAAGCGAAAGCCGAACTTGGGTAACTGCTGTTCACTTAAATATTCTTTGAGATTAAGTACTTCTCTCAAATATGAAGATCCCAGTTCGCTTAAAGATTCTCCTACTTTATGCGTTGCAACCGGGGCATTATTACTTCGTTTTTCTAATACTATTATCGAAATGTCTGGATTAGCTTGCTTCAATTGTAAAGCAAGTGTCAAACCCGCAAGACCACCCCCGGCAATTAACACATCGTATTTTACCCTTATATCCATCAACTCACTGAGTTTATAACAAATTTTATAGTGATCTATTCCGAAGTTAGAATTAATTTTTTGAGGGTGAACAAATCTGTCAAATGGATTATACTTTTTGTATCGTTGTTAGGGCTATCTGAATTACCACTATAAAGTAATTGGTTTTTTAATTCATGCCAGGATCAAAATATTCTCTCATTTATATGAAGTAGAAATTAGAAGTGATTATTTATTCTTCCATGTATTCACACTAACGGAATCGCTAATCGAAAAACTCATCAGGTCTTGCCCCATAACTACAGGGCCTGCATAATTCGATTTTGTTCTTTGCATTATCTCCTGCTCATTATGTCCATAAAGTTTTACGATATGTGAGTAAGCAGCAAGTTTCGGTTTTACTTCATTAAAAATTTTAGCGGCCTGTTCGGGAGTTGTATGGTGAGCCAATATATTATACCTGGGATCTGATTTACTTAATGTGTCGGGAGCAATTACAACTTCGTGTATGAGCAAATCAGTTCCCTTTGCAAATTTTATTAAGTTCTCAGAATATCTTGTATCGCCGGATAAAACAACGGCATGCCCCTTGTATTCTACGCGATATCCATAAGCGGGCACAACCGGAAAATGATCCACGAGAAATGCAATTACTTTAACCCCGTTATTTTCGTACACGGGTCCTTCCTTATTTTCGGTTACCAGTAATTTGCTTCCTTCTTCAGGGCACTTGTCGTCTTTCATTCTTATTTCAATATCGTAAGCGTAGGCTTTCCGCACATAGGTAACCATATCTTCAGTGCCCTGCGGTCCATATACTTTAAGTGGTGTCGCACGTCTTGTTATGATCCATCCCGTGAGCCAGAGATCCGGAAGCCCCACGATATGATCGGAATGAAGATGCGTTAGAAAGAGGGCCGTTAATTTATCATAAACCACATCTAGTTGACGTAATCTTTGTAAACAACCACGACCAGCATCAAACAACAAAGTTTCATTACCAGCCTGCACGAGGATACTGGGGCCAAACCTTTCCATAAGTGGTTGTGGAGTGCCGGTACCAAGCAACGTAACTTTTATTACGGGTGTACTAACGGACGAGCTGTCTTTATTTCCATTGACTTGTGCAAACGATCCGACGACAAACAACAAGAGAGATGCCGTCAACAAAATTTTTGATATTATTTTTTTTGATGGATACAACCTCATTACAATCTGCATGATGGAATTTCGTTGTGGGGGCTAAGAGGTGTCGTGAATGAAATTACAATTGCGTAGCAAAAGTATAGTTTAGTTTTTTCAAAGTCCCGGATATTTATTTTACTATTGTGGGATTGCTCCTCCTTATCAAAGGGTAATGTCAATAAGAAATTTCAATCAGCGCTTTGAAAGTTTTTTCATCTGTTAAATGATTCACGATATAATCAGCAAGATCGGCACGGGAAATTTTTGAAGGATGGCGTAATTGTTCATTGATGGAGGTTCTGTATTTGCCCGTGTACCTAGTATCTCTTAACCACGGCGGACGAATGACTGTCCAGTTCAAATCAGTTTCCTGCAGCATCTTCTCCATAATCAGCATGTCAGCATAACTGTGTTTGAATAAACGCTGTAAAATATATTTTGCAACAAATTTCGTCATGTAAGAACTCTTGGGCGGAACAATAACCGCACCTGCGGAAAGACAAATGATGCGATGTACATTTTCTTTTTGCATTGCTGTAATGATGTTGCTCACACCCTGGGAATATATGGTTGTTGGCTTCCTGTATCGAATACCCAAACAGGAAACCACCGCGTCTTTTTCTTTAATCGCATTTTGAAAAGTGCCAGGTTGAAATACGTCGCCTTTAATTATTTCCAAATTCTCGTGGCAGATGGTAACTGCCCGAGGATTTCTCGCAACAGCTATAACCCCGTACCCCGCCTGTAATGCCTGCTCGACAACAAATTTACCTGTGCCACCTGTGGCGCCGAATACAATTATTTTTTTCATGCATGTGCATTTTGGATGTTCCTGAGTCTGTGTAAGTAAATGTTGGAGACACCAAGTATTATCAGGAAAATAACGGGTTCTAATGATCTTAAAAAAGTGTCGCCGCTGCTGTAATGCGCCACGCAGGCCGAAATAAATGTAATGCCAAAACCGGCATAGGCCCACTCTTTGATCCTCGTGGAAAACCGGGGAACAAGTAAAACGATTAGTCCGAGTATTTTAAAGACCGTGAGTTCAATTCTTATGTAGTTTGGAAGCCCGAGACGTTCGTAATCGGGCGTAAACATTTTGTATATACTAAAAATCATAACCAATGTAATGATTGCTGTTGCGGCCTGGTAGATTGCTTTGTCTTTTTTCATTTCTTTTTACGTTAGATGTTTGATTCTTTAGTTCTCCATTTTCGTGTAGATGCCCCTGTCAATGGTGATGTTTAGTCTTTCCAGCATCTCCGGCATATTAAAGTCTTGTGTTTTATATTCTTCCTGTACAGCATCTTTTGCTTTTTTCAAGACATCTTCATTTTGCCAGGTGGCAATGGTTACACAAATAAGGTTTCCATCTTCGCCGGTTCGTTCATATGCCGCGTCTTCTATAAATCCGTCAAGTGTTTTGATGAAGCTTCTGTTGATGTTCATTCTTTCCAGGAATTCCTGTTTTGCTTTTGCAGGAACCAGGAATTTGTCAATAAGGATCTGTTTCATGATGTTTGAATTTTTTTATTGTTGGTTTGAAATATTTCAATTCGTCGGTGGAGTTTTTTTTCAACCGGGCAAGTAAATGCAATACGCATAGATGCACAATAATTGGAGTGGAAAGAAAAATCCGTACTTCACGCAATCTATTTTTGCATATGTTTTTCACCAGCTGGCTATATGCGTTTTAATGATTAATAAGAAGGGCACTATTTAACTGAATTTAAAAACACTCAACACAAAAATTATAGTGAACAATGTTATCTGAGTAATGTGAAACCGGTTAAGGTTCAACTTCACGTTTAAAAGTTTCGTCTCAATATTTTCTTCCGGTTTTTCGCGTGATAAAAGTTTTCTCAATTTTGTGCCTTGTCTTCTTCCAATGGCTAACCCGTTGAGGATAATAAATATTACCAAACCAAATTTTATCCTAAACCAAATCTGTTCGCCAAATGCACCGTTAGTAATTGCCATCATAGTAACTCCTGAAAGGATCAACAGTATAATTCCAATTCCAAAAAATTTTGGAAATTTTGCCATAGCGGTGTTAATCGCTATCGCCCTTGGTTTATCGTTTGCATATTGTTTCCAGAATTGTTTTGTGGTTACAAAGTCTGCCAATGTTATTCCCGCCATCATGGTAAACCCGATAATATGTGTTACGAGGGCGAGGTGATAAAAATTTAGTGTTGTCATTTAGGAAGGAATTTATATTCGTTATCGAAGTATTTATTGCAAATATAAAACGGAAACGTAGTAAAAAACAAATTTTCGAAGTAAAATTTTTATATTTGATACGAAAGCGAAATAAAATAGCATGAATACAACCGTGATCCTGGTAAATGAATGGGCGGCTTTTGAGAAAGAACATCCAGACGCAAACATTGAAGATTTTTGCAGGCACTATCTGGCCAGTCAACGCCACCAGGAAGTGAAAGGCCCGCTGGTAGGCGGCGTTATACCGACGATCAATGATGGACTCTTGCTGAAAATTATAGGCAGGATCAGTAAGCTGAATATGAATTATGCCAATCTCGCTCTTAAAGGCACCGGCTTAAATCAAATTGAAGAATTTGGAATATTGCTCACCATTAAGCAGGAAAAGCATCCAAAGAAAACCGAAGTAATCTATGCTAACCTTTATGAACTCTCCAGCGGAACCGATATGCTGACCCGCATGAAAAAGAGAGGGCTAATTAAAGAATATAATGATAAAGAAGACAAACGTGCGAAAAGACTTGAACTTACGGCTAAGGGAGAAAAAATTGCCGAAGCTTGTAAAATAAAAATTTTAAAAAATGCCACAATGATGATGAATGATTTAACTGAAGATGATAAACAACTCTGCATTCAGCTATTGAAAAATGTGGAGGTTAAATTTTCCGCTTTGTGGCAAAAACATAAAGGCAGAGACTTTGAAGAAATTTATAAGGAAATAGTGGGAGAGAAGAAGGATGAACAACTAAAGGCTTTGTATTGAATTAAACGGTTGTATTATTTTTTGGGATTGATGTGAAGACGAAACAATTTTTGCAACAGGGATGAGTTTCGCCAGTTTAATTGTGAGAACTAACGGTGGAGTCACCAACGAAGTGATCATGGAAAAGTAACAGTCGCGTTGGACTCATTCAAAGTCCTTTTTATTTAATGCGTCTATCCGCCTGACCTTATCCGTAAAGACTGCCCGGCTTTCCAACAAACCTGATTTTTGTAACTTGCGACATGCGTTATATTATATGTGGGCTCTTAATTGTTTTGATTCATAAAACATCTTTTGCACAAATTGTAAATATCGAAAGCCAGCGAATACAGAGTGATACAACGGGATGGCTCGGCAATATCGGCACCAGTTTTCTTTTTGAAAAAAATGCAGTGCAGGTACTTAACATCGGCGCTACGGCACATGTTGAATATAAATCGAAGAAGAGCCTTTACTTATTTTTGGTTAATTATAATTTTCTAAAAGGTGATGGCCAAACGTTAAATAACAGTTTCTTCTACCACCTTCGTTACAATTATAAATTGAACAACTGGTTGCGTTGGGAAGTGTTTACGCAGTTGCAGCAAAATAGAATTAATGGAATAGAATTGCGCTTTCTTGCCGGAACGGGACCACGTTTTAAAGTGGCCGGTAACAAAAAGGTTTCGCTCTATGCCGCCACAGCAGCCATGTATGAATACGAAAAAGAACAGACAGTGCCTGTAGTTTATCACCGGGAATTGCGCAGCAGCAGCTACGTTTCGTTGACTTATGACCCGGTTAAAAATGCCGAAATAATAGGAACCGTTTTCTACCAGCCGCTGTACAGCAATTTCGGCGATTACCGGCTCTTAAATGAGATCAGCATAAAATTAAAATTTGTAAAGCATCTTTCCTTTAATGCAAGTTGGTACTATTTATTCGACAGTAAGCCTGCGGCAACTATTCCCAAACTGAATTATAGCATTAGCAATGGGATTACATATGATTTTTAGCTTTACCTGTTTGATGCGACGATATCGAACATATCTGCGAAAAGATTTTTTTTCTGCATCACTTTTGTAGCCCAGTTCAAGTTGCTACTTTCCGTCTTCATCCTTTTTCAAATGAATATTGAATCCCGGCGCTTTATAATCCTTTGGGAGATAATCGGATGGAATAGTAGTTGTGTTCCCATCTCTTGCTGAAGTGTAATGAGGCGACATAATTTCAATTCCACTTTCGTTACAAATATCCTGGATGTTCTGGTGAAGGTTAGAATAGATGGTGGCTTGCTTACCCGGTTCCCGCGTGTAGGCATTTACCTGGTAAGAAACATAAAAATCATCAAGACTTGTTTGTAATACAAACGGTTTGGGTTCTTGCAAAACCAGGTCAGTTTTTAACGCCGCATCTATTAACGCCTGGTGCATTTCTCTCCAGGGAACATCATAGCCAATTGTAACCGTTGTATAAATGATTAACCCTTTATCCGGGGCGTCGCTGCTGTAATTAATAGTATGGCTACTCATAACAGTTGAGTTAGGAATAGATATAATCTCGTTCTTAATAGTTCTCACTCTTGTAACTAACAACGATTTTTCTATAACATCGCCGGTTACTTCACCAATCTTTACCCTGTCGCCAATTTTAAACAGGCGCATATAAGTAAGTATTAGACCAGCGATAATATTTGACAGTGAACCTGCGGAACCGAAAGTGAATAAGAAGCCCAGGAATACCGACACACCACGGAAAACGGGTGAATCACTGCCGGGTAAATAGGGGAATATAACGATGATCATAAACGCAAATACCAGTATCCGCACAATCTGGTAAGTGGGGTTGGCCCAATCAGGATAGAAACCTGGTATTTTTAATTTCTCCTTTTCAATTTCTGTTTTTAAAAAATGAATTCCTTTTAAGATATACCGAAAAATGAATATGATAACAATAATAGTAATTAGGCTGGGAAGATAATTCCATAACCCGGATGCAATTTTTGTAACCGGGTTAATAATGTATCCAATTAAAGTGCTGGCAAAGTTTTTAGTCCATGGAAAGATTCCAAAGAGGATGGGCAACGCTATATAAATAGCCAGGAATATTATAAACCATTTCAATATTGTATTGGCTGATAATAATATTTTCACTTGCCGCCTGGCATCGAACAGTGTATAATCTTTTACCTTGATGCCCTTAATTCTCTTGTTTTCCTGTTGCCGTATTTTTATTGCGCTCCAGTGAAAGAACCTGCTGATATATTTTATGAGGACAATAATAATGACAAGTACAAGAAGGGCCAACCCGATATCAATTAGTATTGTTTTGAAGCTTGTTGCCGCTTTATATTTCATAACGGCATCACTAATGGTCTTCTGATACTTTTTAGCGAGTTCTTCTCTTGATGTGTTATTCCATAATGCGTCGTTTTCGGAAACGCTCATGATAGTGCGGTCGCGGAAATCAATATCCGCAGTTGATTCTGATGAAATCACTAATAATGAATCCGGTTTAAAATTTAGGTCAGCGGCTAACCGGTGTATCCTTTCGCTTAACGCTTCAGCCCTGTCTTCGGCCGTAAAACTTCCTGAGCGATTGTATATTAAAAATAAAGTGTCTTTAAAAAAACCTATCACGGGATACCCTTTGGCTGTATGCCTTAGTGAATCTATTTGGGCTTTTTTTTGTGCTGTGCGTACAGAGTCCCTGTCATTGATGTTCTGAAGTTGTTGTTGCAGCTCCTGTTTTTTTAAATTGTCGTTATTTTTTAATGAATTGAGCTGAACCTGCAATTCCGCTCTTTTTGCTGAATCTTCTTTGCGCTGCTCTTCAATGACAGCAATCTTTTTATTATAATCACTCAGAATAGCGGCGTTAATGGAATCATTTTTCCTGTCAATGCTGTCTTGCTGACCCATCACTGTTTGAGAAGCAGCGATTAAGAATATCCCTACAATTATGATCCTGGCTCTGTTCATATGTATTACCTCAATTCAAACCTATAAAATAATATACGTCCTTTTAATTTTATTATTCTCAATTTGATAAATCGATATGCCATCTACTTTGCTTTTCCCAATGCCAGTTATCGTTTCCTTATCAATGATCGTATTGCCATGGACAATTCTATCTTTTATTTCGCAATGCAAATTGGGAGCACTGCTGAAAACAGCAGTATATGCTTTTCGCATGGCATCTTTTCCTTTTCCAATAAGTTTATCCGGAAACTGGTACAATTCTGCATCGTCCGCATAAGGCGCTAAAAATGCGTCTATGCTCCTGGCGTTATAGCCGTTTAATTGTTGTTGCACTAACATTACGGGGGTGGTGCTGATAAGTGTATCCGGGTTAATAACATGTCCGTTCTTAATCACCAGATCTATTTTAGTAATGTTCGGTAAACTATCAATTGGGTTTGCGTTTAATAAAACCAAATCGGCTTTTTTACCAATCGCAATGCTTCCGTAATCGTTGTCCTTGTTTAGTATTTTTTGCCCGTTAATGGTAGCTGATTGAACAATTTGCCAATTGGTTAAACCACTCGCTTTCATAGCCTGCAGCTCGTCATAAAAAGAGGTGGCGTGCTGTGTTCCTATATTTCCTGCATCAGTTCCGGCCGCAATTGTTACGCCGCCATCGATCATTTTTTTGAGATTCGCCATTCGTATAGAATCATCACGATGCCATTTATTTTTAAAATCCGGTGACCTTAACCTGTTTTTATATAAGCCTAAAATGGTCGTATCGGGTAAATGTTTCACGTCTTCAATTGATCCTACCTGTTCGGGATTTGAGTTTATTAAATCATAAGTAGAGTAATCCATTGTTTGCCCAAATGTTTTAAAATAACCATCTTCCACAATCAACGTCGGGCAGTCAATTACTTTTTTTGATTTTAATAATTTAATAAAATCATCGTTTACAATTTCGTCTTCCACACCATGAACAAGGTAATCACATCCATTTTCAACCGCAAGCTGCGCAGTTACTCTTTCGGTTGCGTGTACGGCTACTTTTAAATTATGTTTGTGTGCTTCGTCAATAATTGCTTTTGCAATCGGCGCAAACCTTCGTGCACTTGCTTCAACGCTGTCTTTATTTTGACTAACTATGTACCATATCTTAATAAAATCAGGACGGTAGGGCAATTCCTGTTGTACACCTTTTATTCCGTCTTCGGCTGTTTTAACTAAAATAAAAGGTTCATTATCTTTTAAATTTTTAAAGGCATCCGGCTCGTAAGATGTGAGCAACGGACCCGTCATATATATTGATGGAGCATAATTTTTATTTTTAAAAGAATCTCTTTGCTGAAGGAAGCTGTAAGTGCTCCCTACATCAATAACCGAGGTTATTCCGCATTGTAAATAGCGACGTAAAAAATCTTCCATGTTATTATGCACCCATGCTATTTCCTTATCGTAAGGCTTATCTTTTGTAAGATTGATTCCGTCCGGTCTGGTGTATAAACCGCCACTTTGAAAGAAATGAACATGTGCATCTGTCATTCCGGGCATCAAAAATTTCCCGGTTCCATCTATGGTTGTGGCATCAGCGGGAATTTTTATTTTTTTTGAAGACTGGATATTGGTAACGATATCATCTTTTATCATCACCGTTTGATCCGGGATCAATTTTTGTTTTACAACATCAATTACCGTGACATGGGTAATATAGGTTTGAGAAGTTGTTGAGAAAGAGATACCGACTGCAATAATTAAAAGTAAAAATTTGCCTTTCATGATGCAATAATTTTTGCAATAAATATAAGCTGAAATTATTTGTGAGAGCTACTTTGATCTGCTGTCTAAACTCACAGCTTCGTTCAACAATTTTATAATGGCTGTTTCATCAATTTCTTCTGCTGAATAAAATATTTTATAAAAAATTTGTTTGTTGAAGCCGTGTGTAAGGTACTGATCAATATCTTTTAATTTATTCCCATACCAGAATCCCAGGAGCACGCCTTTCTTTATTCCGCCACGTGGAATTGTCGATGGCCATATAATACATATTCCTTTTTTGCCATGAAAGAAAGGGACGTTATAAGATATTTTTTCCTTAAATGTTGCAGGAATATTTTCTAAAATTATTTGGCGCAACACATCCACAATTATGCGTTCTTCTTCAGGAAGAATTTCATAAAGCTCCAGGATGGTTTTGATCTTAATAAAAATATTAAATTTTCTTTGGTGACAGTTTTGCTTTCTTCTTTGCAGAAACTTTGCTAAGGCTTCTCTTTTTTTCTGAAATCGATTTTGTAATAGTCTTGCCTTCTATAATTTGCTTTTTGTCTTTCACCTTTGCCAACGAATTAACATAGGCTTCATGAACGAGTTTAGTTATATAGGTTTTCGGAAAGTCTTTTTTATCAGTTACTAAAATATATCGATATTGATTGCCTTTGCCCAGCAATAATTTTTCCGGATCCGAAATTTGAGAACCCCAGTAAAAGCCAAAATGTATGTTTTTATTCGTTCTGAAAACAGCTATTGAACAAAAAGCATGTCCAACTTTATCGGTAGGAGACCAGCCGAAAGCCAATGCATTATAATTATCATAAATTAATTCATTAGCCTTTGGATATAAATCCCAAACGAATTCCCGCAACCACATTACAAGGTCATTTATTTCTCTATTAAATGATTTTAAAAATTTTACGAGGTCTTTGGTTTGCTCTTTACCCACTTGTTATAAAATTTTACAAGTAATTCTAATAGGTAAGTTTCGGATACCAATTGGTGCCCCGTCCTTCCGGTGTATAATCAAACAAATTCCATAGCGGCCATATTGAATCAACATGTCGGCCGTTCTGCCCTTTTTCTTCGGGAGCAAATAATAATTCTGTTCCATAAATATGAAAGATACCTTTATCATTTTTATGAAACACATTGAGCATGGGCCACTGATTTCCTTTCCCGTCTTCACCAAAGTAATCGGCATTATAATTATTTTCAGAAGAAGAAAGAAGGTGTAGATTTTTCCATCCTCTGTTCTGTGTAAAATTCATGAGCTTTTCAACCGACGTTTTAGCAACCACAGCAATATTCACTCTTTGCTCGGCATGAAACACCATGCCATTTAATCCGTCCAGAATTGAAGTACACATGGTACATGGCTTTTCATTTTTTGGACCAAACATATAACTGTAAATGATGAGTGAATCTTTAGCATCTTTAAAAAGTTCCGAAAGCCTGGTGTGCTTTATGTTTCCTGATTTGTCTTTTTCCTGAAATAAATAATCTTCTTTTACGCGTGCGCTGTAAGGCAGTTTGCGCCGGAGTTCCGCAATTTCTTCAGTTTGCCTGCGTAAATTTATTTCGGCCTCCAGCAGCTTATTGCGGGCTTCGCGGTATGCATCACTTTCGCCCGGGAACTTTTTGTCGTGATAGGTTTTCATGATGATAAAATTTAATATTCTAAAAGATTATTTTAATATAACGGCTACAGTTAAACGCCTTTTGATTTCGCCCGTTTGAAATATTTATCAAATGACCTCATTTCAATATAACAGCGCCTATATTCTTTGTTATTTCTGTTTCCAAATCTTTTAATCTTACATGAGTTTGCATTAAAAGCATTTGTCTTTCGGCAGAAGAAGTGGCTTCCAATTCTTTTTGATTGTCTGCAATCAATTTTTTCAGCTTCTTTAATTCGAGATAATTAAGCGTTGAAATAATTTCTCCTTTGTAATTATCTTCTCTCGTGGCTACAGGCATTTCATAAGTGGTTAGCCAATTGGGGCTTATCTCGTAGGGAAATTCAATCATTGAAACCACGAGCCGGCTCATTTCAAGATCATCACTATATAAGAAATTTTTTGCGGTTGGTTCGAGTTTTTCTTCATACCAGGTTTTGTAAATATTTACAATTTTTAAGAGGCTTTTAGTGGTAATCAAATCATCGTCAATGCATTCATACAAGAGATAATCTGCTACTGTTTTGCCGGGTTCCCATTCTTTAAGCCCGAACTCTATAAGGCACCGTACAACAGCTCTTTCGTTATATTCATCTTTGTTTAATAATTCCAGTGCATCAATGTCGCCCTCGGAAAAATCATTTACTTCAATACCTTTTTCCTGGAATAGATTTTCATTATTTATTTGCCGTTTTTCATCTTTGGTTAATTTTTCTCTTATGTATTTATTTACCAAAGTATGCAAACCCGATTCATCGATTTTCAAAAGTTCAGCAGTCTTGTGAATATAATCCTGCTGTTTGGTAAAGTCTTCTGCTTTATTAATTTTTGAAATGGTTTCGGCAATTTGATTAACCGCATGAGATCGTTTATTGGCGTCATCGCCTGCATCTTTTAATGCATGTTCCAGTTGAAATAAAATGAAATCTTTCTTGTTTTCTTTTATAAATGAATTAAAAGTTGCAACGCCATTCTTGTTTATGTAACTGTCAGGATCTTCCTGGTTAGGTAACAAAACCAATTGCACGTTCAGTCCCTCTTCCAGCGCAAGATCAAGGCCGCGCAAAGCTGCTTTTATCCCAGCGCTATCGCCATCATATAAAATGGTAAGGTTCTGCGTATATTTTTTTATTAACCGTAATTGGTCTGGCGTGAGCGAAGTGCCACCACTTGCCACTGCGTTCTCAATGCCGGCCTGGTGTAACGCAAGTACATCAGTATATCCTTCTACTAAAAGGCATTCATCGGCTTTATCAATTGCCTGCCGTGCAAAATAAGATCCGTATAAAATTTTGCTTTTTACATAGATTTCATTCTCCGGTGTATTGATATATTTTGGCGCTTTGTCATTATTGCGAATAAGCCTTGCGCCGAATCCGGCAATCTTTCCCGTGTGGTTATGGATTGGAAATATAATGCGTCCGCGATAGTTATCCTGTAATCCATTCTCTCTTTTTACAACAAGCCCCGACTTTTGCAAAAGGCTTTCGTTGAATTGCGCATGGGTCGCAGCTTTTGCGAATGTATCTCTTGCTTCGGGATTGTAGCCTAATTCAAACTTTTTTATAATTTCTTCCCTGAAACCTCTTTCTTTTAGATAGCTTAATCCTACATTATTGCCTTCATCCGTGTTAAATAAAACTTCTGAAAAAAATTGCTGCGCAAATTTGTTGATGATGTATAAGCTGTCTGAAACCTGCTGCTGTTCCTTAAATTCAGGAGAAGTTTCCGTCTCTTCAATTTCAACATTGTATTTTGCTGCAAGCCATCTTAACGCCTCAACATAACTGTACTTTTCATGCTCCATTAAGAAGCTAATGGTATTACCACTGCGGCCGCACCCAAAGCATTTATATATTTCTTTGGAGGGCGACACAGTAAAAGACGGCGTTTTTTCGTTATGAAATGGGCAAAGCCCTATATAATTTGTGCCTCTTTTTTTAAGCTTAATGAATGAACTGATGATCTCAATAATATCAATCCTGCTTACGATCTGTTGTATGGTTTCCTGCGATATCATTGTTTATTTCTGTTAAAACTGATGAATATCCCTGGGTCAAATTCATCCTCAATTCCGATATAAATGGACTTTAAATAAAACCTGCCCGAAGAGATATAATAGCCAGGAGCACAAGTATAACAGCGGTGACTATTATAATTGTTGTAAATTTTTTTGCAGAAATAGTAGCCATGAATGATGTTTTAAATTAAATAATTTTAGGTAAAATAAATTAAATTCACGCACTTTATAAAATATTAAAAAGTTATCCATTAACTGTTTCAACTTAAATATTTTGTATAAGTACTTTATTTAATGTCGAAGGTAATAATTCTATCCGGCGGGGCATCAATAACGTTCTTAAAGAGCCTGTTGCCGAAACATGTAACATCGTTCAAGGTAGTTTTGGAGTTTTGAACAAAATTTTAGAAACTGCTTCGAGCAGACAAGTATTTTTCATTGTGAAGAAATAAAAATCTGAATGGAAGCACTAATTTGTACCGAGCCAGGATCGTTTGAATACAAAATCGTTGAAGCACCTGTATTGAAGCCCGGCCACGCGATTATAAAAATAAGGCGCATCGGAATTTGTGGTACCGACCTGCATGCTTATACGGGTACGCAACCTTATTTTACTTACCCGAGAATATTGGGCCACGAAGTTGCTGCAGATTTAATAGAAGCCGACGGAGCAAATGGATTTGTGCCGGGCGAGGCACTCACGATTATGCCCTATTTTAATTGTGGCAAATGTATTGCGTGCAGAAATGGCAAACCGAATTGTTGCACCGACATTAAGGTTTGTGGTGTACATGTTGATGGTGCTATGCGCACTTACCTTTCTGTGCCATCTTATTCATTGATAAAAAATGAAGGCCTTAGTTATGATGAGTTGGCACTAACAGAGCCATTGGCAATTGGTGCCCATGGCATACGCCGCGGCAATGTTCAAAAGGATGAATTTGTGTTGGTGATTGGGGCAGGACCAATAGGTCTTGGCACAATGATGTTTGCAAAAATTGCGGGCGCTAAAGTTATTGCCCTGGATATAAATGATCAAAGATTGCAATTTTGTAAAGACAAATTACACACGCAATATATTATTAATGCCTCTAAAGAAGATGTACAAACACGGTTACGTGAAATAACAATGGGCGACATGCCGACAGTGGTTATCGATGCTACCGGAAACCAGAAAGCCATCAACAATGCCTTGCAATATCTTGCTCATGGAGGCAGATTCATACTAATAGGTTTACAAAAAGAAGAGATATGTTTCAGTCACCCTGAGTTTCATAAAAGAGAGACAACGTTAATGAGTAGCCGAAATGCAACAAGGGAAGATTTTATTCATGTTATTAATTCAATTAAAGGTGGCCTCATAAATCCTTCTATACTTATTACACATAGAGTAAAATTTAGTGAGGTTAAAGATGCATTTCCCGGCTGGTCTGATCCAAAAACTAATGTAATAAAAGCGATGGTGGAAATGGAATAACGGATTTAGTTAAACGATAAAATAATTATAGTTGAAAGAAATGATTTTTTATCTTAGATTGGCTTTCTTTAGTGCAATTTTAAAGAGGCGCTCATTTAATATTAAAAGTATTGGTATAAAAAGATAGCAAACACCTGCAAGCCATTCAGCGCTTGTTCCCGCTATAACAATGGCAGCCAATCCAATGAATGCATTCCACAAGGCACCTCTTTTTTCTTTTAACGTAAACAACATTTCAAAAGGATTTAATCCCAATTTTTTTGAATAATGCATAGCCCTCTTATGCATAAAATAGATCAACATCCAAATAAGAAAATAACCGATACTGAATAAGATTATTAACTGTGGAAAATCCCGCGTTGTGAGGACAGTTAAACCTTTTTCAGCGGCTTTGGGAAACAAATTAATTCCAGTCCATGATGTGATCAATACTGAAAACAGGAACTTTAAAGGGTACACATAGAAAAGAATTATGGCAACATACGCCAGGTTTAAAAGGATGGTATTAATATCATTTAATCCATAACGGCGAAAGAATATGTACTGCATGTACCAGAAAAGAAACAAAAGGGCAACAGTTGCAAAAAAGGGAATGGCGCCTTGCACAATTAATTTTAACTCATCGAATGTTTGTGGGACTTCAAGTGAAACCACCAGTAATGACACTGAAAAAGCAAAAACGGCATCACTCAATGCTTCGATGCGAAATATTTCGTTACCACGATGACGAAACAATTCATGGCTCAGCGAACCAAATATTTTCTGCCTTAGCATATTCCAGCAATTTGAATACAAACTTAGAAATTGACCAATTACAGGAATATGATAAAAATCAGCTGATTTACTGCTTTTCATTGTTAGCTACTTGCAACGCAATATCATTTAGTTGAGCGTGATCTTCGCAATTGCAATTTTTGATTTGCCAAGCACATGATCGTCTTTCCCCACTATATACATATTATCGCCAATTACTGATCCCAGCCGCGGCATAGCTGTAGGAACCATTGTATTACTGAAGAATGGATTTCGAATAAGCTTTCCCGTTATTTCATCAAGAGACACTACAAAGCAATCAGATTTTCCGAACCGGGTGGTTCGCTTTACTTTTTGGCCGGCTTGCATTACTGTAGCATTTTTGGGATTATCATTAAAAATAATCCGGACGGCATTGTTTGATTCCAAAGCGCCAAAACCTGCATAAAAAGGCCTGTTGGACGGGTCAAAAAATCCAGGAGCTACAAACGAATTGCTGTATCCTTCAGGAATTACCTCCCGCTGTGCCTTTGGTAGAACTTTCAGCCAGCTTATATTTCCCGTCGCATCAATTTTACACATCATTAAATCGCCGCATTCGTAAACCGAATACGTTGTGGAACTCGTCGTTGAACCAAACCCGTTCATTCCCGGCGAGTAACTTGTAGTTGTATAAACATAATGGTGGTATTTCTCTGCAAGGAATACCAGGCCCTGGTCCTCAGTATAGAAAATATTACGGAACTGCATAAATCTTGAAAAGCCCTCACCATCATCTTTTATTTTATCTAATCTTTCTCTTTCCTTTCTCTCAGCCCTGGTTTCGTCATCATTGCCTGAATCATCTGCGGTAGAGTCTTCCTCAGTTGTTAACATTGAATTATTAATCTCTTTTTCACTCGTAGAAATTACAGTTCCTGTAACGGGATTAATGCGTTGTACCAACATACCGTCGATAGTTTTACCTTTTCTTACATTGTTATAAAATGCAGCAAGCACTAAGTCTTTATCAGCCTTCTGCACCAGTTTGGTGCTTATGAGCCATTTGCCATTAATGTTCGTATTAACTTCCGCCTGTTGCTTTCCTTTTTCGTCGTACAGCCTGATATTGTAATTTGCAAAATCAAGAAATTTATTTTTCTTTCTTTTACCTTCTTCATATTCATATACCCGTCCAACCAATATTATTTTTTTATTGATGGTATACAAAACATCTTCGAGTTGGAAAGTCTTTGGATCGAATTCGTTGGTTATATCAACTGGTTTGGCCGTTGGTGTGAGATTTTTGTCAAACTCCTGCACCTGATAAGTATTTTTTTCTTTGCCTTCAATACTGCTTACAACCACCATTTTTGTGCTATCGGCATTATAGGTAATTTTAAAATTGATATCATCTTTTTTTTCTTCTTTTTGAAAGCTGGTTAGCGGCTTCCAGTCGCCCAAAAGATCGCCGGTATTTTTATCAACTTCCGCAGCATATATATCGAGTGTTCTGCTTTTCTTGCTATATTCTGAAGCAATGAGGAGCATTTTATTCTCTAGTACAAAAAACTGTTCAAATTCCTTGCCCTTGAGTTCTTTAGTAAAATCGTTCCTATATAATTCGGATAAGTTTTTATCAAGTTTTATGAGAGAGGCTGAGGAGCGCATAGAGGCTCCTATAACAAAATAACTTTTTAATGCAAGGTGGCTTTCCTGCAGGTATACACCACTTTTATCGGCGTACACCACATCAAGATCGGTGCTTCCTTTACGCAATTTAAATTCGTCGCCCCAGGTAATATTTGGTTTTTGTGAAAAAGAACATAAACAAAGGAGAGCAAAGGTGGCTAATAGAGCACAAATTTTCATAAAGGTATGTTTGTTTTTGAATCGCAAGATTAATAAAAAAAAGTTTATAAAAAGTTAATCAGTCATCTATTTGTGAGGACCAGGATATGTGGACTTCAGTGATAACGCAAATTATGCACGAAGATTTTGTCAAGGCATGATTGATGTCATGCGTTACCGCACTTTACCTCAATAATTTTGCGAAAAAATACTGCATAATGAAACCGAATCTTTTTAAAATTCCCTCTTTTATTTTCCTTTTGATGTATACCAGTATTACGGTTGCACAGGTGGCTGCGGTAAAGTTTATTGTACATACTCCTGCAGTTAGTAAGGAGGATAAAGGAGTTTTTATTACAGGTTCTTTCAACTACTGGCATGAAGGTGATTCGTTGTACAAGATGAATGAAATTGGCAATGGCATTTATTCTATTACAATTCCTGTTTTTGAGGGGAAGAAATATGCCTATAAATATACGCTGGGCACGTGGAAAAGGGTGGAGGTGGCGTTAAATGACAGCGACATTGCTAATCGAAGTTTTGTTTCCAAAAATGGTGAAGCCGTTGCAGACACAGTACTAAAATGGAGAGAACCAAAAGCCAAAACTGCTGATAGCAGTGAGCAGTTGAAAAGAATAACTGCGATGAAGGATTCATTGGCTGCAAAGATTAAACCGGAACTTGGAGAACTCATGGATCTCGTAAAGCTATATGCACAAAATATGCTCAGGGAAAAGCCGGACCTGGAGGAACATAAGCAGCTGGATGCAAAAGCGATACAAAAGTTCGGCAATATTTATTCTGAGGTGACTCACTTATTGTTTAATATTATTGGTTCCTTGAGTCCTGAACAAAAGCAACAAATATCAAAAGCTATTAGTCAACCTCCCGCCAATGGTGATTTTCTCAATGCGTTTCTCAACGCTGTAGGCGCTACCTTAAAATAAAATACATTATGAGATATTAAAAAAGCCGGTGTATACAGACACCGGCTTTAATTACTTAAATCTAAATTTTTGTTATCTTAAGATATTAAATGTTTTATTTAATTCGACATCAGGCGCATTGCTGCGTATTAAATATTGACCGCTGGCTAATCCTTTTAAATCAAATTGGAATGTATTACTTCCATTCGCCAAAGTCGCGTCAATTCTCCTGACAATTCTACCTACACCATCAACAATAAGTAATTGAGTTCTTAGAGATTTTGCCGACCGTATTACCACGTTCAATAAGTCTCTTGCCGGTACCGGATAAATTACCATATCTACCGCTTTCACTTCACAATTTGTTCTGATGATACTCGTGTAAACGGGTTGACCGTCCTTATCTACTTCCTTAATGCGATAGAAAGCTTTTCCACCATTAAAATCGGGCAATTGATAAGTATGCTCCGATGAACTATTACCAGCTGCTTTAATTGTGCTCACGGACGCCCAATCGTTTCCATTGGTGCTGCGTTGCAGCTCAAAATAATTTGTGTTGGATTCTGAAGTGGTTGACCAACTAACGGTAGCTCCATTATTGGTACAATGGGTTTCAAATTTCGTAAAGAGAACTGGAAGTGCCCCCAGGCCAATAGGCACATCGCCGCTGGTAACAGAAATAGGAATATTGGCAAATGCAGGATCTGTCAACGCGGTACCCATTGCTTCGGAGGTTTGCTGTAAATATGCATATCCTCCCTCCGGCATCGTACTTTGCAGTGTATTTAAGGTGATATATATTAATGTGTCCCAATTAGTGGTTAAAGTTTGTGTATTAGCTGGTGTAGATTCGTCCGAATTGCCATATACATATCTCATATCGTAAGTTTGACCTCCGGCAGCGCCCGGATCAAAAGCAGGAGTTATTACTTGCGCCGGATTTGTAAATCTTGTAGAAGTGCCCCAATTAAAAGTTGTAACCAGTTTGCTATCATCAACTCCGGTTGTTGTGTTCATGCCTGTCGATTGCGGTGCAGCATTTGCGCTTTGATACATGAGATAGAATGTCACACCGATATAATCAACATTTGTACTCGTAGCTCTTGCCCTTATTCCAATTTGGGCGGTATTTGCTGTGGCTGCATTTTGAAAAATTTGCACTTCAACGGGTTGAGCTATTAGCCTGGATGTGCCGAGTAGTAACAAGGAAAATAAAATTCTTTTCATATTATAGATTTACTAATTAAATTATTATTCCGGAACATGTGATTTTGGCCCCGTATTACTGTTAATACCAGCAGGCAGACTGGAATTTGATTGTGCGGTATTATTTGCGCTAACTTTTGTAATAGCTACGTCCCCGGTGTTTACCGTCTGATCAAGATTAACATCACTAAAAACATATCCCGTTAATGCAGCATTTGCATTTGATTTTACTAGTGCAATATCGCTTGCATTTACATTCGGATCCTTATTCGCCGTACCAGCCCATAATCCGTATTTAGTAGAACCGGGTAATAGCTGTTCCTGGTCAGAAGTAATTGATGGATTATGGTAAGCACCGGCGAGTGTTGAAAAATCGTTTGTGTAAAAGCCTGTTGCGTTTGATGGAATTGAGTTACTCATAACTGCGAGATGATTGCGGTGGCGAACAACTATGAATCCCGCTCCCTGCTTGCTAATATTAAATGCCAAGGGAGTAGTTCCATCAAGATCAACTAAAACACCGGTATTTAAAACAAAGGCAGCTTTACGACCTATAAAAGTAGAAGAAGTTGCATCTGTTGGGAGCCCTGTAGATGGTTTTCTTAAATCAATTAAAACCCAATCCACAATATTTGTATGAGATGCAAAAAATCCTGCAGATACGGATTCTCCTCCATTATAGGAACCGAAAGCAGGATCATTATAAGGTTGTGATAATGGTAACACAGAGTTTAAGCCCGTCGTCATATTTGGACCAGAAGTCCATGCGCCCCTTAAATATGCCGTTACATTAAAAGTATATTTTGGGTCGGCTAATTTCCACTCCATTGACAAATCCGATGCAGGAATTCCGGTAGTAGCAACGTAGTGGTTTACAAGGTCTCTTGTGACGGGTGTCAACCGGGCATTCCATTCTGATGAAATTAGTTCCCATGGAACAATATTGGCTTCAACATTAGTGTTTAACTCGCCGGTTAAATAGGGATAGCGTATATCAGCCGTAAACCCCGATCCACCTGCTTGAGAGAACAAAAATTTCCGGGTTACTTCTCTTTCTGTTTGCGTAGGGTCTCCTCCTCCGCTTTGCGGAATCATTATAACAGTGAAACTCGTCGGGTTGGTGCCCCCATTTGTTGTAACCTGCATATTGGGTTGATTGAAAACAGCGGCAGTACCATTGCTCCAGCCGGTTCTTGTAACAGCACCAATGATTTCTTTTCCGGCGGCAAAATTATAAACTGCGGATACGGGTGACGTTAGTATGAAGGCGGGGTTTAAAATAGGATCGGTAGTAAATATGCCTGAAAGGTAATCAAGCTTTGAATTTACCGTAACGGAACTTCCCAGTCTTATTATATCTGAACCGGTAGTCTTATTAATTGTAAGATTATTGATTACCGAACCTCCCATCGTTAACGTATCAATGCCATTTCCACTCATGATTACTGAATCCTCGTTGCCGGTAGAAGTATAAGTTGCGGCATTGATGAAGTTGCCCTGAACTTCTAGCTTACCATCGTTTGTAATAGTGCCGGATGCATTTTGCAAATTTCCCGCAACCATCAGGTAACCACCATTTTGCACTATTATGTTTGCTCCGTTATTGTACAGTTGACAGTAAACCATCAGCGAACAAAAAACGGAAATTAAGGACAGTAATAATTTTCTGATCATAAAAAGATTTTTTATTTCTAAACAAGTACAGACTCTAAATTTAAAATGAATTCTAATTATCCATTGTTCGATTTATCGAGTGGGGGTATTGAATGAGTATGCGGTTTTGTAAGGATAAGATGGAAAGAGCCCAAATTTAAACAACAATTCTGGTTTTTTAAAGTGTTTTGCGCAACAGTTTTGATTTTAGGGTGTTTTTGCTACTTTTTAAAATAAATATCCCTGTAGTCAATGATTTTCAAAATTCATCCTTTCTCCTTCTTGACATGCCAATCAAGGTTCCGGTTACCATTTCAATTTGCGCCCATCCCCATGCTTAAAAGCCAATGCCTCCACCGGCACCCATATTTAAAACTGTTTTCAAATTGAAGGTTACATAGATTGAAATATAAATGGCCTATGGATTCGGATTTAAAACTTAGCGGAAGCCCGATTTTGTTATATCAAAAAAAGTGATGCTGCTATTTTTTTCTAATTAATGATCAGCATTATTTTATTTAATAGAAAATATTCTGCAAAAGTTGACTAAATTGATTTTAATTGTTGTACCAAAAAAATCAAAAAAAATTAAAACAAACATTATGAAACAGAAAAATCTTGCCTTAATTCTCATTTTATTATTTACCGGCACTGTTGTAATTTTCTCTTGCTCCAAAGGCCCTGCCGGAGCAACAGGAGCAACAGGCGCTACCGGTCCACAAGGCCCTGCCGGCCCAACCGGAAGTACAGGAGCAACCGGTACCGCTAATGTAATTTATTCCCCCTGGTTAAATGTTACCTTTTCTGCGTTTACTGACACTAATATGGTGGCTACAATTCCTGCACCAAAGCTTACTGATTCTATCTTAAATCGGGGGGAGGTAAAAGTATATTTCAATGCCGGAAGCGATTCTACTAATAGTCAGTTTGTATTGGCACTACCCGCTTACGAACCTTTTCTTTTTTCCAATAATAACCAGGCGGTAACTCTTATTATAAATCCGTATTTCTCACTCGATACCATCTCGATCATTTCGAATTATGATCTGAGCTCCTTTGCAATAAATGGATATAATTATTTTCAATTCAGATATATAATTATACCCGGCGGCACTTCTACATTGCCGGTTTCAATTAACGGAACCAAGAGAAGTGTGAACTGGAACGACTATAATGAAGTGAAGGCTTACCTGGGTTTAAAGGATTAATCAAATACAGTTACAAAGATGTGCATTGGCTATTAATATGGCATGTCTGTGTAGGCATTTGCCTGCGTGCTTTTAGGGGGGGAAGGTTTTAATCGTTACATCAGTGATTTGAGCTTTTGAAAAACTGATGAATCAAGCATCAAAAAAGAGGTCTCGAACGCAATATTAACAAACCGACCTCACTTAAATTAAAACCCGCTACCAGAGCGGGTTTTAGCGTTATATAGAGGTCCCGAGCGGATTCGAACCGCTGTGGAAGCTTTTGCAGAGCTCTGCCTAGCCACTCGGCCACAGGACCTTTTTTTTAAGCGCACAAAAGTAATTAAAATTTTTTTAGAAATTTTCAATTGTAATATGCGAAATTCGGTGTTATAGAATGGATGTTTACAAAGGAATTCAAGTAAAGCAGTATGTTACCAATTGCGGAATCAGAATTAATAATTAACAATCGCGGTGCTATTTATCATCTTGATGCCAGGCCAGATGAAATTGCTGAAAATATTATAACAGTTGGCGATCCGGCAAGAGTGACGGAAGTGAGTAAACACTTCGATAAAATAGAAGTTGAAAGAAGCCACCGCGAATTCGTAACGCATACCGGCTGGATCGGAAAAAAAAGGATATCTGTTGTGAGCACAGGCATTGGTACAGATAATATTGATATTGTTTTTAATGAACTCGATGCATTGGCTAATATTGATTTTGCCACGCGGACAATAAAAAATCAATTAAAACATTTAAATATTATTCGTGTGGGAACATCCGGGTCCTTGCAGGCAGATGTGCCGGTGGACAGTTTTGTTTCGAGTACGCATGGTGTTGGTATTGACAATCTGATGAACTTTTATATTCATGATAATAACGAAGAAGAAAAACAATTGCTGCATTCATTTGTTACACAAACACAGTTGCACAGCCGGTTTAGCCAGCCATATATTGCAGGAGCCTCTATGTCGTTAATGAAATATTTTGTGGAAGGTTATCACCAGGGTATTACAGTTACCTGCCCCGGTTTTTATGGCCCGCAGGGAAGGGTACTTAGGTTGGGCGTTACCAATCCCCAGTTAATTGACCGGTTAACAGAATTTAAATTCGGGCAGCATCGCATTACCAATTTTGAAATGGAAACTGCTGCCATATATGGGCTGGGTAAGGCTTTGCAGCACAATTGTCTTTCATTGAGCGCTATTGTTGCCAACAGAATTCGTAAAAATTTCAGCGCTGACGGGTTTGCTGTAGTTGAAAAGTTAATAATAAAAACATTGGAAATAATTTCTGAAAAATTGTAATATGAAATTTGAATTTTATAAGTACCACGGAACCGGAAACGATTTTATCCTGCTGGACAATCGGCAAAATAGTTATGATGGCATCACTCCCCGGCAGGTAAATTATATGTGCCACAGGCGTTTTGGAATTGGAGCCGATGGCCTGATGATGCTCAATAACAAAGCTAATTTTGATTTTGAAATGATCTATTTCAATTCGGATGGAAATACAAGTTCAATGTGTGGTAATGGAGGCAGGTGTATCGTGAAGTTTGCCCACATGCTTGGAACCAAAAAGACTAAGTACAATTTTTATGCAATTGATGGCGTACACGAAGCGGAGATAGATCTTAATGGCGACGTGAGGTTAAAGATGAAAGATGTAGACGACGTTGAATATTCTTATTCCCATTACGTTTTGAATACCGGTTCTCCGCATTATATAAAAATTGTACCCGATGTTGGCCGCATAGACGTAGTGGCCGAAGGGAGTGAAATACGCAACAGTAAAGAATTTGCCAAAGATGGTATTAATGTAAATTTTGTGGAAACCATAAGCGACGATACAATTTATGTACGCACCTACGAACGCGGTGTTGAAGATGAAACCTACAGCTGCGGTACCGGTGTTACCGCCGCAGCGCTTATTTCCGCCCATAACGACAAGGGTTTTAACCGGGTGGAAGTTGAAACCAAGGGTGGCAATTTAAGTGTAGAATTTGAAAAAGTGAGCGAAAAAGAATTTGAAAATATATGGCTTTGCGGACCTGCCGAAATGGTTTTCAAAGGTGAAGTAACTGTAAATATTTAGCGATGTTTACCATAAGAGTGTATGGTATTTTAATTAATGAAAAAAAGCAGGTATTGGTAAGCGATGAATTTATCAGGGGTAATTATTATACAAAGTTTCCAGGTGGCGGACTTGAATTGGGTGAAGGAACAAGAGATTGTCTGAAGAGAGAGTTTAAAGAAGAAATGAACCTCGATGTTCAGGTTGAAAGCCATATTTATACAACCGACTATTTTCAAATGAGTGCCTTCAATCCTGCTGATCAAATCATTTCAATTTATTATTTCGTAAAAGCGCTTGACGAAATCACTGCTCCTTTGAGAGACAAGGAGTTTGATTTCGATGAAGAACAGTTAAAGATTTACCAACGGGATAATGAGATCGAAACGTTTCGTTTTATTGAGTGGAATAATTTTTCGGATGAAAGTGTTACGCTACCTATTGATAAAATTGTTGCTGCGATGATAAAAGAAAAATATTAGCACAGGTGCACGCATGCTATTTAAAACTCTTGGCGGGCAAGACTCTCAGCCCATTAGCATTTCGCATGATTTACTTGCCAAAACGCTATGTTCACCTGTAAAAAAAGTATAAAAATTGTAGAACTAAAAATAAACAATTCACAATAGCCAGCCATTTTGGAAGTAGTTTTTGTTTGCCAATAACAATTAAAACGGCATATACGGTACATAAAAGCATATTGATTATTATTGCTGCAACGCCTAGTGTAATAATTATATCTTTAAAGTACGAAACGGCGACAACTCTGTCCATCTCCCGGGTGACAGGCTTTCGGGCTTCCATTCTTCCAATGAAAATAAAAAGTAAAAAAGCTATGTTGCAGATGATGGCGAATCTTGAAAAAAAAGAAACTACTTTCATAAAAAATACCGGTTTGAAATTATCCGCAACAAAATAATATTAATTTGTTGGATTAAAGTTGTTATACATGGCAAATGTGCTCAGTATTGTTTCTTACAAGATATTCCCTGCTAAATTCGGAGGCCAAAAAGGCATCGCAAACTTCAACGAATACTTTTCTAAACATCATAACTTGTATTGTTTAACCGTTAAGGCCAACGATGCTAACGCCGCTCCTTATACGATTATTAATAAACTAGGTAATAGCAAGGTCCGCTACGTCAATATTTTTTATTTTAAGCTCATAAAAAAAATCATCCGCGAACACAATATTTCGCATGTGATAATCGAGCATCCCTATTATGGATGGCTTGGTCTTTTACTAAAGAAATTTTGTAAAATAAAGCTGATAATTCACTCTCACAATATTGAAGCGGAACGATTTAAAACTACCGGAAAATGGTGGTGGAAGATATTGTGGGAATATGAAAAATATGTTCACACTCAAGCAGACTTTACTTTTTGTATTACCGAAAATGACCGGTACTATTTTACCAATGCCTACAAACTTCCGTTATCAAGAACAGCAGTTATTACTTTTGGAATATCATGGAATTCACCGCCATCATTGGCTGAACGTTCGCAGGCGAGAATTGCCATATTGAATAAGTATTGTTTGAGCGAAGAGACAGTTTTATTTCTTTTTAATGGCGCTCTTGAATATCCGCCGAATCTTAATGCGGTACAAAATATTGTCCTATATATCAACCCGGCTTTTATTAAAAAGAATATTCCGTATAAAATAATTATCTGCGGAAAAAATCTTCCCGTTGAAATGAATGAACTAAAAGAATATCGCGATGCAAATATTATTTACGCCGGTTATGTTGATGATATTACTGTTTATTTTAAGGGGATAAATATTTTTATAAACCCGGTTACAGATGGCGGAGGTATTAAAACCAAACTTGTAGAAGCGCTCGGTTATGATATGAATGCCGTTTCAACTATCAATGGCGCCATTGGCGTTGATGCGTCTATTTGCAACGGAAAAATGCTATTGAGTGAAAATGACGAATGGCAAACCTTCGCGGAGAAAATGGCAGCTGCTTCGTCAATCAACCAATCAATAAGTAATGCGTTCTTTGATAATTTTTTCTGGGATAATATCGCTAAGAAGGCCGCAGTAATTATCGATGAATTGTGAGCTATGAGATATCAGGTTTCAATTCAAATACTAATTGATCATTGTCTCTTCTTAATTCCTTCCTTTCAGCATCGGCACAAAAGAAAAATTTGAAAAGGTTTCTTCTTCATAACTGCCATCTTCGTTCTTTGTAATGCGCATCATCTTTTGCATTCCATCATCATCAAGAGGTAGTACCATCATTCCTACCGGTTTTAATTGTTGAACTAACTTAGGCGGTATAAATGGTGCTGCTGCTGTAATTATAATTTTATCGAATGGGGCAAATGTTGGTAATCCTTCAAAACCATCTCCGTAAAAAAATTTTATGTTGGGATATTTTTTCCTAAAAATAAATTCTCTATTCAGCTCAAATAATTTCTTTTGTCTTTCAATGGTAAATACATTGGCACCCATTTCGGCCAGCACCGAAGCCTGGTATGCGCTGCCGGTGCCTATTTCCAGTATTTTATCGTGAGCCTCAACTTCCAAAAGCTGGGTTTGGTAAGCGACTGTATAAGGTTGCGAAATTGTTTGTCCTTCCTGTATCGGGAATGCCCTGTCCTGGTAAGCAATGTGATCAAGCGCCGTATCTAAAAAGAAATGTCGTGGAATATTCATCATAGCATCGAGCACTTGTTCGTTGGTAATGCCTTTCTCACGAAGAGAATCAATTAGTTTTTTTCTTAGTCCCTTATGACGGTATGAATCTTCGAACTTCTGCATGCGTGCAATTTAGAAATGTTGTTGTAACAATGCAAAAGAAGTTTTGCGTCTCACATATCTGCATCCTGGTTTTAATATTTTCGAATTTTATTGCGATTAACAACTTTAAAATGAACGCATGAAAATTTTTTAAAATATTAATGAGCTTCAATTTAATTCTCTTCAAAGAATTGTAAGTTTAAAAAAAAATATATAGATTTGATCTATCTACTTTTCTATGACAAATTCCTCCCCGGTAATACACCTTTTGTCATTCTAAATCTCAATTCAAAACTATCTTGTTTATGAAACAAATGTTACTGATCATCCTGGCATTTTGCGAGGCTCAACTTTCTTTCTCTCAAAAAGATGAAAAAGTTACAATGGAAGAAGTGAAACAACAATGCTCTACACTTCCACTTGAAAAAAGGGCCCGACTTAGCGTTACACGCTTCTCTGTTACAACAAGCACGCCGCAGAGTTCAAACACAACCAGCACTGCTGCCAACAATAGGCTAAATGTTCTTAAAGCATTTAGCGGTGGAAATAAGGGCGGTCAGTCTGATGCTATTCCACCAACACTTGGCGATAATTTAACTACTATGCTTACCAATGCTCTCCAGGGTGTTAATTGTTACAGAGTGTTAGAGAGCCTTAAAAACAACACAGATCTAACTCAGGAAATAGATGCTGGCAATGGTGCGTATAGCGGTAAAAAAACGCCCAAAGCAGGCAAGCAGTTGGGAGCGCAAATCGTGGTAACTGGTGAAGTGATTGAATACAGTGTACATAATAAGGGTCTGAAAGTTGTGGGGGTAGGCTCTAATAAGTCGACGATTAAGATGGGATTCAATTTAAAAATGATTAACCCGGAAACAAGAGATGTGCTTGTTTCGACCGTATTTCGTGTACAATCAAGGGCTAATAAAAGTGTTTCCGTACTGGGTCTTGTACAAAGTGGTGACGCGGATCCTGCCGTTGCGGCCGTAATGGAAGATGGCGTAATTGAAGCTGTGCAGTATTTAGCAAGAATGAGGGATTCACTCAATATTACAGCTGATGGTAACTTTGCAGGCAATGGCAATTCTGATGGAAGCGTTGACACCGAGATTGACCTAACCAATATTAACCACGATGCTTATTCGGCTTTTACCGATATGTTGAAAAGTATTAGCGGTTTTAAATCTGTGGATAAATCATTTTCTAACAATACAGGTAGCTTTACAGTTACTCATACCGGATCTGACGACGACTTCCAGGATTTGGTGATTAAAAAAGCAGGAAGCAAATTTACTGTCACAGGCCAAAACCCGGGCAAACTTGAACTAAAAGGCAAATAGAATCATTTAACAATAGCTCTGTGCTAAAAAATTCCGGATAAGTTAAAATAAATATTAACCTATCCGGAATTTTTTTATCAGTTGTTCCTATCGTTAGCGTGTAATGTATCGAGCTTTTGAATTGCGTCTTTATGCATCAAAATTCTTATAAACATTATTATTGCTGTTACCGCAAATATTCCACCGATAACCCAGTTTAAAATATTTTGATTGGCATTAAGTTTTTCAACGATGTACTTGCCTCCGAAGATAAATACACAATTGCCTAAAAGCGTTCCCAATCCTATTCCCACAATATAGAAGTTGTAAAATGAATTTTTCGGCCGGAGAATATTTTTTGAAAATAATACAGTGCTCCATCCAAACCAAAATGGAATTTGCATCGGGCTGATGGAACTTAGCAGCACGCCCAGCACAAAGCGGTTCATATTGTTGTCGAGCATTACATTCTTTGCATGATGTTCACTTGTTGCTGCAATAAAACTTCCTGCCGCAAGTGCCAGTACAATGCCAAGCGCAATCCAATTCATCCACTTAAAAAGAATTTTTTGTTTGCGAATCCAATTGATTCCAACAAGGGAGATTCGCACATAAATCATTTCAGTTAATAGTGAACCAAGAGAAAAATAAATTGCGTTTGTAATACTTTCCTGCACGCTTATTTGCATCGCGGCAACGTTCAATGTTCCCAGGGGTAGTGTGCCAAGAAAGCTCACTATCATGCCCCATAAAAAGACTTTGGTAAGACCCATATAACAGAATTAGCCCTTTTTTGCTAATATGGATAAAGATACATTGACTGTATTACTTAAAACAGCGCTATTGCTTCCCACCTGGTAATCGAGCCGGTTAATTTCAAACTCGCCGGTAAATAGATAATCGTCATTCACTTTTTCAATATGGAAAGGAAAAGAAATTGGTTTTGTAATTCCATGCAAAGTAAGCGTGCCCGTAAAATAATAAAAGCCCGATTCGGTTTTATTGGTTTTATCAATCTTTGTGGATGTAATGTTTATCTCGGGATATTTTTCTACATCAAAATATTCGCTGTCCTTTAAATGTCTGTCGCGACTGCCATTGTCGGTATCTACCGTGGAAGCATCAACGCTAACATTAAATTGGCATGCGCTTAGATCCGTGGTAAAAAATATTATTTCACCTTTAAGCCCCGTTAGTTGGCCGCCTGTTTTAATTCCAAAGTTTCTAATGTTGAAATGTACTTTGCTGCCTTGGTCTGACGGAATATATTTTTGTGCAAATAGGGCTTGAGAAATAAAAAAAAGTATAACAGTTATTGTTTTTTTCATATTCACAGATTATTATTTGAAATCCTAAGATGGTTGAATACAGGTAAGTTACCTGATGGACTACAGAATCCTTTTGTCGGCAGCTTTAATCTTTTTATAATATTTTCTTGTTTCAATTCTAAAACGAATACCCTTTAAGGCAGGCCAGTATTTGACGCCGTTTTTATAATTATCCCTGCTAACACGGTATAAAATTTTCCAATGCTTCAAAATCTCTCTCCAGGCATTTATCAGCGAATAACCAGTATCGTAAAAGTGATTAGGTTCTGCGCCACAACCGTTATATTCGAGTATTACAAAATTCTTTCCCTGTTTTAATTCTTCAATGGAATTACACATAATGTCGTAACGGCCGTAAAAAAAATCGTCTATTGAAAGGCTGATTTCATCCAATAAGCTTACAAGCCGATCGTCAATTTCATTCTTAAGATCGATAAAACGGGCTCCACGGTTGTGGTTGGCAGCATAGCTTAACATATATTTATCACCTGCAGGTAATATGTTATTAAAATTCGTTTCGTGTTGTAACCTGATTTCGTCTATCCTTTTTCCTGATTTTGTGTCCATCATAATCAGTTCTTTCAAAGTATGTATGCCGTCACCGGTTACCTGCATCGGAATCTTTAGGAGAAAGCCTGTTATAGCTCCTTTCTTTTCATTTGGATAACGGTAGTAAAAAAGACTTATTTCTAATTCATACTTTATAAATTCCTGTATAAAATATTCAACGGGTACTTGTTCATGATAGATTTTTAATTGCGCTTCATTATTTATTTTCCTGAACAAAATTCCCTGCCCACCTACTTCTGGTTTCACTATTAGAGGAAATTGTATTTTTTTGTCCTGGACGTTCTTTAGTATATCAGCAAAACTCTCCGAAGGTTGTACGTTAAAAAATACGGGGCATAAATGCGGAGGTAAAAGATCGTGCATTTCTTTTTTGGGCTCGCCTTCCATTCCGCCGAACGTAAGCTTTGGGTTGCTTGGAGTAAAGAACCAAATTGCCCGCGAGCGAATGATGTACCAGACCCAAACAGGAACAATAGGGGCATATAATATTTTAAACGGCCACTGTTCCCAGTTTTTTATTTTGTTTATCAGCTTCACTTAATTTTTAAACTGCGCAAAAATAAGTTTTAAACCTTTTAACATACGTTAATGATGAAAATTGTTTGTTGTATTTTAGCTCTTTAAATCAATTTGCGGATGCATGTACCTACGATGGCTGAAATGATGGCTGAAAATAAAACACCTGAAATTCTTTTTTGGGTGGGTTGTGCCGGCAGTTTCGATCAGCGTGCACAAAAAATTACAAAAGCTTTTGCAACTATATTGAACAAGGTTGGTATCGCTTATGCTATCTTGGGCAAAGAAGAAATGTGTACGGGAGATCCTGCACGAAGGGCGGGTAATGAGTTTATGTTTCAGATGATGGCTTACCAGAATATCCAGGTTTTAGAAGGGTATCAAATAAAAAAAATTGTTACGGCGTGTCCTCATTGTTTTAATATTTTAAAAAATGAATACCCGGTATTGGGAGGTAACTATGAGGTGATGCATCACGCAACATTTTTGCAACAACTAATTGATGGTGGTAAAATAGTGATGAAAGAGGGAGGAATGTTTAAAGGAAAAAAAATTACCTACCATGACAGTTGCTACCTGGGGAGAGCTAATAATATTTATGAGGCGCCAAGAAAAGTATTAGAGGCTCTTGATATAGAATTAATAGAAATGAAACGGTGCAAAAGCAACGGATTATGTTGTGGAGCAGGTGGTGCGCAGATGTTCAAAGAAGAAGAAAAAGGAACTATCCGCATTAACAGCGAAAGAACAAAAGAAGCATTGGAAACAGGTGCCGGCATAATAGCTGCGGCTTGCCCCTTTTGCAATACGATGCTGACAGACGGAGTAAAGCTTAATGAAAAAGAAGAAAGTGTAAGTGTTATGGATATTGCAGAAATTATTCCAGCCTCTATGAATTAAAAAGTTTGATTTAGATATATGCCAGAAGAAAGAAGTTTGAATTTTATTGAAGAAATAGTTGAAGAAGATCTCAATAAAGAGAAATATAAAAGTATTTTAACCAGGTTTCCGCCCGAGCCAAACGGGTATTTACATATCGGGCACGCTAAAAGTATTTGCCTGAATTTTGGACTTGCGCAAAAATATAACGGCGCCACCAATCTTCGGTTCGATGATACAAATCCCATAACCGAAGATGTGGAATATGTTGACAGCATTAAGTACGATGTGAAATGGCTTGGCTTTACGTGGGCGAATGAATTATATAGCAGTGATTATTTTGACGAACTGTACAATCTCGCGGTAAAGCTTATACGAAAAGGGCTTGCGTATGTTGACGACAGCAGCCCGGATAAAATTGCTGCCGAAAAAGGAACGCCAACTGAGCCAGGTATCGAAAACAAGTATCGTAGCAGGAGCATCGAAGAAAACTTGCTGCTTTTTGAACAGATGAAAGATGGCAAGTTTAAGGATGGCGAAAAAGTTTTGCGGGCTAAGATTGATATGAAAGATATCAACATGCACATGCGTGATCCGATTATGTACCGCATAAAGCATGCGCATCACCATCGTACCGGTGACAAATGGGTTATTTACCCGATGTACGATTTTGCTCACGGACAAAGCGATAGTATTGAACATATTACGCATAGCATTTGTACTCTGGAATTTGTTTCACACAGGGAGTTGTACGATTGGTACATTGAAAATCTTGAAATTTTTCCGTCCCGTCAATATGAATTTGCAAGGCTCAACATGACTTATACGGTGATGAGTAAACGCAGATTGCTACAGCTGGTGAATGAGGGTTATGTTTCCGGCTGGGACGATCCGCGTATGCCAACAATTTCTGCGTTCAGGCGTAAAGGTTATACACCCTCCAGTATAAGAACTTTTTGTGAAAAGATAGGTGTTGCGAAGAGAGATAACCTTATCGATATCAGCCTGCTTGAGTTTTGCCTGCGGGAAGAATTGAACACCACCGCTCCGCGTATTATGGCTGTTCTTCATCCAGTAAAGCTCATCATCGACAATTATGATGAAAATAAAACGGAAGAACTAATAACTGAGAATTTGCCAAACGACCCATCAAATACACGCATTATTCCTTTTTCAAAAGAACTGTGGATAGAGAAAGAAGATTTTATGGAAGTGCCGGTTAAAAAATGGTTCAGGCTTGCGCCCGGCGCAATGGTGAGGTTAAAGAGCGCCTATATTATACGTTGCGACAGTTTTACTAAAGATGATAACGGCAATGTAACAGAAATACATTGCACATATATACCGGAAAGCAAAAGCGGCCACGACACCAGTGGTATTAATGTAAAAGGAACCATTCATTGGTTAAGTGTGCAACATGCGGCGAAAGCCGAAGTAAGATTATATGAACGATTGTTTACCGTAGAAAATCCGGCAGCGGAGGAAGGGGATTTCAAAAGGTTTATAAATCCGCACTCCCTGGAAATAATTCCTGAAGCGTATATCGAACCACAGCTTCAAAATGCAGAACCCGGGAAAAGTTACCAATTTATTCGTAATGGATATTTTTGTATTGACCAGGATTCTAAACCCGGGAAATTGGTATTTAACAGAACGGTTACTTTAAAGGATAGTTTTAAGAAATAGCGATTTGCATTTCAAAATATGTGTGCCAATTTGATCGAAGGATTCTTCTGCCTTTCGGAGCTTGACTAATTTGCAGTATATATTAATAAGAAATATGCTCACTTTAAATTTTCACAATTATGAATACCATGCCATCTAACGTAAGAGCAGTACTCGAAGAACCATTTTTACTTTCAACGGAACAGATCAATTTCTTCAGGGACAATGGTTTTGTCAAATTAAAAAATGTACTTACTCCAGAAGCGATTGCTTATTTAAACACAACCATTTCTGATGAAGTGCAAAGATTGAATACACAACAACTTCCTTTGGAACAACGGGATACTTATGGAAAAGCATTTCTGCAGATCATGAATATCTGGACTAAATCGCAGTTAGTAAAAGAAATTGTGTTCAGCAAAAGGTTGGCGAAAATTGCCTCCGATCTGTTAGGTGTTTCTGGAGTAAGACTGTACCAT
>NZ_JBMQQG010000052.1:0-5922 GCF_057362405.1 Ginsengibacter sp. | reverse complement strand
TTCCACCAATCAAAATTTTCGGTTGGCACATTTTCTTTGCGCCTTGTGTTATTGGCTTTTACAACCACAAAGTTACTTCCGCCATGCAGCAATGATGTCACATCAAATTGGAAAGGAGTAAACCCCCCTTTATGCCCTCCAGCCTTTTGTCCGTTTACATACACAACGGCTTCATAATTCACCGATTTGAAATAAAGAAAATATTTTTTACCCGCTTGAACGGAAACATTAAAATCATGCTCATACCAAACTGTTCCTTCATAAAACAACAATCTGTCATTTTGTGAATTCCAATCGCCAGGAACATTGAGAGTTGGCGATTTTGCAAAATCATATTCTATCAAATCTGATTTTGATTGTTGCTCTTTATTTTTATAAAAATTGTTACCGCCTGTTTCGTACGGATCAATAATATAATGCCAGCGTCCATCAAGGTTTTGGATGTTTCGGGCGTCAATGTTCTGAATAATGTCAACCTGGGCATTTACAGAGAGAACAACGCAACAAGTAATTAAAAAGAAAAAGGACTTTTTCATCTTTAAACAAATATGGTTTAAATATGAATGTACTAAAAAGTGAATAAAGACGAAATCTTAACTTCTACTTTCAAATTTCAGGCTCACATCGATTATCCCTAACAGACCTAACGGCTACGTGTAGACTGAAAATATCTCTTGAGGCCGAACAGAGGAACCCGTGGCTTCTTCACAGACAGCATCAGGAAAGAATAACTGTGCAATAGACAATCCTGATTTTCTTATTGAATATGGGTAAATTAAGAAGTTCGCTTGTTGACAGATTGAAAGTTTTCTTCTGCGATGATTAACTTCTTCATGGATAAACCACTTTAGTTTGATCATGAATTAAATAAATTCAAATACTATACATTTTTTGAAAAACTAATTTTCATTTCATCTATTTGATGCATGTTCCCAAATAACATTATTTTCATTCTTTCCCGGATAATAGTTTCCGGCGATGGATTAATAATGAATTTCCCTTCCTCGTTCTTAATTCCAAGGCAATTCACCCCGGTATTGTTCCAGTTAATAATTTCAAAAATTGATTTGTCTTTTAGCGATTGCGGTAATTCTTCGTAAGGAACGGATTCTATGTTTATAGACTCTGCCGCATCTCCCCAAAGGTTATTAATAAATTCAATTACATCAGGCTTTGATATTAATGTAGCCATGTGTGAACCGCCAATCATTTCAGGTAATATAACGTGATCGGCACCGGCAGTTTTCAATTTTATAACGGTGTTTTTATGCTGGGCCCTGCTGATGATCGTTAGCGCCGGATTTATTGATCTCGCTGATAGAACAATAAATACGTTGTCGGCATCTGCAGGTAATGTAAGTAATAATGCCTTAGCTTTTTTAATACCTGCTTTATTAAGGATCTCATCGTCTGTTGCATCGCCGTGAATATAAACCAGCGATTTATTTTCACTCAACCAGTTCGTGATGTGGGATTCGGATGTATCTATAACAACGAAATCTATTTTATGTGCCGTTAAGATTTGCGCAGCCTGCTCTCCATGGCGGCCAAATCCGCAAATTATTACATGATTGGAAAAGTTGTCGATTGAAGTCATAAGCTTTCGGTTTTTAAAATAAGCTGCCATTTCTCCACTTACAATATATTTTGTGAGGCTGCTGAGTGCATAGGTGAAAATGGCAAATGAAGTAATAATAAATGTTATGTTGAATATCTTTCCTGCTTCAGATAACGGTTTTACCTCATGATACCCGATAGTAGCTATTGTTATTACTGTCATGTACAATGCATCAATAAAAGAATAGCTTTCAACTATCATGAAGCCAACCACGCCGATGAGCATAACGATCACCAGTACACTAAACCAAATAAGAAATGGAGATATTTTTTTTAAGTGCACTATATGATTAAAGTTTTTGGTATTTTTTAGATGGCAACATACAATTACCTATAACTAATTGTTATTGTTTCTAATTGTCTGTGAGCACCCGGCCGTAATTAAAATACAAACTATTACTTAAAGAGTACTATTTTTTTGCCAAATGTGCGGAGGTAATTTATCAGATCGCCGGGACTACGGGTTTTGCCAAAGGTGCCTTCTATAACGTCTGCATTTCCAGGTATTCTTTTTTTGAAGCCAGGCATATCTTTGTGACCAAAATATATTTTATACAATAATGCTCCATCTGTTTGTTTTTGAAATGCTTCCGAAGTAAAGTCAGAAGGTTTCGTATTCAAATTTGTAGCCCGGTTGCCTGTTCCATTTCCGTGTTTACCGTGGCACGAAATGCAGTATGAAACATATAATTCTTTCCCCGACTTTATTGAAGCGCTATCCGCCGTTACAGGGTTTTTCATGTTTTGATATTTTTCAGGAACTTTCCAGGGATCATCCTGTTGGATTTTGAATGAATATAAAATTGCAATTACTGCAACAACACCCAGGGTCGCTATTAAGCTCTTCATGTCACATAATTTTAAAGGTTCATAAAGTAATTGCCAAATTTAGAGAGGAACAGATTTTACTATTATGACGTAGGTCATCGTGCTTTATGTTTAAAATCACTGGCGCCATTGCTGATAACCAACCCTTTAAATCAATAGTCTTCTCATTGCCGGATAATACGCCCACTGTAGTATGACCTATATCATCTCATTTTTGACAGCAGAACTTCTGATTTAAGCCCGACTGTTACACACTCATTTGAACGATAGGCGACGGATGTAACGGCGGACGATAAACGTAGTTTTTAACCATACTGCTTCTAAAATAAAGGCAACAATTATGTTCCGCAGACAACTCTTTAAATAATAAAAGATCAAACCCTTTAATAAGGAAAGATATCCACTATTGCTCCCGCGAACATGATACCAAAATCATATTTACGCCTAACCCCAATCATTATTTTTATTTATACGAATAGATATTTTGTGCAAACAATTTATTTTTTTACTTCAAAATAAATAAAATGAGAAAGTTATTGCTGCTAATAATATTTTCCCCGTTATTGGCCAGCTATGCACAAAATTGGGAGAAAAATTATGACTACGTGGATGACTGCGTATGTGGTCTTTCACAGGTTAAAAAAAATGGTAAAGTGGGCTACGTAAATAAAAAAGGCGTGGAAATAATAAAACCACAATACGACGAGGGATTGCCGTTTAGTGAAGGATATACAGCGGTGAAACAAGGTACCAAATGGCTCTACCTTGATAGCACAGGCAAAGCTATTACTGAAGCAATTTTTGAAGAAGCTCTCGGCTTTAGTAATGGATTGGCATCAGTTGCAAAAAATGGCCACTTTGGATATATCAACACCGCCGGCAAAGTTGTAATACCATTGGAATTTTCCAATGCGCATCCTTTTTCAGAGGGACTTGCACCTGCTGCAAACGCAAAAGGTTTGTGGGGCTACATCGATTCCAGGGGGTCGTGGGTGGTAGATCCTGTCTATGATTACACTGACAGTTTTGTAAGCGGAGAGGCAAGGGTAATGAAGGACGGTAAATTATTCTACATAGATAAAAAGAATAACAAGTTACATGACTAGAAGCGCTTTCAGTGGAAGAATTTCAACTTCGCCAGGATTGTAATAAATAGTAATACTTCAAAAATCATAATGTCTTCAAATAGATTCATTTTCGATGTTTAGAAACACGCTGCATTGATTTTTTTGATCCGCTATCTATAAATTCTTTTACATTTATTGGAAGTTTTTTAAGTTTAATTAAATTTTCCAATATGAAAAAGATAAGAATTTTATCCATAGATGGCGGTGGTATCAGGGGAATACTGCCGGGGACCATCCTTATGCAGTTGGAAAAAATACTCAAAAAAAAAGACGCCGGCAACTCCTTTAAATTAGGAGATTATTTTGATATGATTGCTGGAACCAGCACCGGCGGAATATTAGCCTGTATTTACTTAACGCCGGGTGAAAATGGAAATGCAAAGTATTCGGCAGAAGATGCACTTAATCTTTATTTAAAAAATGGGCACACCATATTTGACCGCAACTTGTTGGAAATAATATCGAGTGGCGGAGGCATATTTCACGAAAAATATGATACTGATTCATTAGACGGATTATTAAAAAATTACTTTGGTGAGGAAACCCTCGATCATTTTATTAAGCCAAGCCTTATTACATCCTATGAGATAACCGACCGCAAAGCAGTTTTCTTTTCAAGTACTGAGGCCAAATCGGAGGCCATATATAATTTTAAAATAAGGGACGTGGCAAAAGCTACTTCTGCGGCACCAACCTATTTCCCGCCGGCCCACATTGAATCTCTTAATGGCCAGTTGTTTACCCTGGTGGATGGAGGTATGTTTGCCAACAATCCTGCTTTATGCGCTTACGCAGAGGCAAGAAAAATAGAATTTTCAAAAGTTTTGAATGACCAGCATAAGAAAGATAAACCTACCGCAAAAGATATGATTGTAATTTCTTTGGGCACGGGCTCAGTTAAAAAGAAATATAGTTATAAAGATTTTATGCATTCGGGCGAAATAAGATGGCTGCATCCAGTAATCGACATTCTCATGTCAGGCAATTCAGAAACAGTAGCCTACCAGTTAACACAAATGTTTCTTACCCTTGATAAAAAAGATCAAAGCAATTATGTTCGCCTGGAACCGGGGTTAAAAGAAGCCTGCTCTGAAATGGATATTGCAACACCTGAAAATATAAATAACCTCTACCAGGCAGGCCTCACTTTTGTTCATGATAATATAAAGCTCCTGGAAGGAATTGCTGACAGCCTGATAGAAAATAAGTAATTGAAAAAGGACATAACAACTGTGGCCCAACCCACTTCCTGTAGAAATTTATTAAAGTTTTGGACAGGCTAAACTTCGTCTCTCCTTTCCAGTTAGTTTCTCTCTTGGATAATGTTCCTGCCGGTCATACTTTTTTAATGGCCTTATTGTAATTGCAAGGTAAAGCCCCCCATTTTGTGATTTGTTCTTTGAAAACAGGTCGCCAAAGTTATGTAAACCAAGTAACAACGGGCCCACTTTGAAAGCGCCTCCCAACCATAACTGCCCTCTCGCATTTAAGAGCAACGGGAAATAAGCGCCTAACAATTTTGTTTCCCATCGTGGTGTAAGGGCCAGCAAATTCATATCTTTTATAAAAAAAGTATTTTTTAATGCAAGAGCAATAAGGGGCAAAGTCACTTCGGCGTTGATAAAAAAGCTTTGCCTGACATGCTTGTCTATATTAATTACCAAACGGGAAGGTTGATAGATAAAAAAATTACCCGAAAGTGTTGCAATTGAATTGGAGATACTCGCGAGGCTATCGTTGAAACTATCTGCAGTACCTGGTGATGGAAATTTATTTTCAAGAAGGGAATCTGTTATACCTTCTTTGCCTGCTATTGCCAGCCGACTTTTGGCGCTGTATCTATATTTATTTTTGCCGAGGTCCATTATCGAGATACCTATTTTGGTATCATATCCAACTTCATTAGTTTCTTCATTATCTTCATCCCGAAGCAATATATATTCAAGGCCCAGGTCGGCAGCTATCCCCGCATATGTGTTTTTTAAAAAAGCTTTTCTGTTGTCATTGTTAGAAGTTGTATGATCGATGGCATCAAAATTATTTGAGTAGCCATATTGTAAGTTGGCCGTGGTAATCGAATACCCCGTACCATTTTCGGGAGGCGTAGCACTATAGTTTACGCCCTGTGCCCTCGCATATCCTCCCGCCAAAGGTTTATTTAGTTTTAATGTTATACCTGCGTTCAGCAACCTCTTTCCATTATCAATAATTGTTTGAGCGTAGGAACCGTAAACTTCTGCCCATGCGCTTCCAACAAATTCACCCGAGAGGGGCAAAGTATCTGTATTGATTTTCATAAAATCCCTCAAGCTGAAGATTGTATCCTGCCAGTTGTATCTACTGTTCAGTG
>NZ_JBMQQG010000051.1:0-17807 GCF_057362405.1 Ginsengibacter sp. | reverse complement strand
GTTTCATTATACCTCGTCTTTAAAAATTGAGGCATGGTGTAAATGTGATTCTTCAGATAAACAGGAATAAACCAAACCGCAACAATTATCAGGGCGATAGCCGCAATCCATTCGTAAGCCGCAACTGCAATACCCAGGAAAAACCCTTCACCACTCATGCCAATAAATTGTTCTGCCGAAATGTTGGATGCGATCAACGAAGCTCCAATTGCCCACCAGGTAAGGGTTCCCTCGGCAAGAAAAAATGCCTTGGCATCATGCTCATTCCGTTTGCGCTTGTTATAAATATAATAGCCATAACCCGCTACTATAATAAAATAAATGATAAAAATGGCGTAGTCAGTGAAAGCAAAATTCTTGTTCATAAGCAGTCGTTATTTATTAAGAGGTTAATGAAATGTTTTATAAACTTAAGTCAAAAGTGATTACCGGCCCCAGGTTATTAATTACTTAAATAAGGTATTTTTTATTTATTATTTAGTTGATAATAAACTTCGCTCCATTCAAGCTCTTTTTTAAATTCACGAAGCCTTGTCTCTTTGTCAATAAAAACAGTTTCAATTCCTGCCATGCCTGCAAAATCTTCGAGGTATTCGCTGTTTAAGTTTTGACTAAAACAAGTGTGATGTGCGCCACCGGCCAATATCCAAGCTGTACATCCGGTTTTTAAATCAGGCATTGGTATCCATAAAACCCTTGCAACAGGAAGCTTTGGTAAGGCGTTTTTTGGTTTGATGGCTTCCACTTCATTTACGAGCAAACGGAAACGATTGCCCATATCAACTATGGATGCATTTAAAGCAGCCCCGCCACTAACGTTAAAGACTAAACGCACCGGATCTGCTTTGCCACCGATGCCAAGTGGATGAATTTCGCAGGAAGGTTTGGCGTTGGCTATCGATGGGCAAATTTCCAGCATGTGTGAACCCAGCACCATTTCGTTGTTGGGTTGAAAATGATAGGTATAATCTTCCATAAAAGAATTGCCACCTTTCAATCCACTTCCCATTACCTTCATGGCACGTACTAACGCTGCAGTTTTCCAATCGCCTTCTGCTGCAAACCCGTAACCCTTCGCCATCAGGCGTTGTGCTGCAATGCCGGGTAATTGCGTCATACCATGTAAGTCTTCAAAAGTATCAGTGAACCCTTTGAAATTTCCTTCCTCTAGAAATGATTGTAACCCTATTTCAATTTTCGCCGCGTCGCGTAACGACTGATGTTGCTTCTTACCTTTTACCAGCGTTGCAGATAACGTATAACTATCAGCATATTCTTTAACCAACTTATCTATAGCCGCGTCGCTCGTTTCATTGATAACTTTCACCAGGTCACCAACACCATAAGTATTTACTGAATAACCGAACTTAATTTCAGCTTCTACTTTATCACCTTCAGTAACTGCCACGTTGCGCATGTTGTCGCCAAAGCGGGCAAACTTTGCATTTTGCCAATCGTTCCAGGCTGCAGCAGCTCTTGTCCAGGTATTTATTTGTTCGAGTACGGCAACATCCTGCCAATGCCCGGTAATTACTTTTCGGTTAAGGCGCATCCTGCTTACAATAAAACCAAACTCACGGTCGCCATGTGCGCTTTGATTGAGATTCATAAAATCCATGTCAATCTTATTCCATGGAATATCGCGATTGAATTGCGTGTGCAGGTGCAACATGGGTTTGTTCAAAATCTTTAATCCGCCAATCCACATTTTTGCCGGCGAAAATGTATGCATCCATGCAATGATTCCAATACAATCTTTTGAAGTATTTGCTTCTTCACACACCGCGTAAATTTCTTCGGCTGATTTTACGGTTGGCTTAAACACAACCTGCACGGGTATTTGCGGCGACGCATCAAAAGATGTTGCTATAGTTTGTGAATGTTTTGCTACCTGTTGCAACGTTTCTTCACCATATAAATGCTGGCTGCCGGTTATAAACCAGACTTCCATTTTTTTAAGATTGATCATCATGTTTATTTTTAATCGATTATTTTTTAAATCTTTTTCCTACTAAGACACAAAGACCGCTAAGTTCAATTATAAAAAAGCCTTCGTGTTCTTCGTGTCTTTGTGGGATACTATCACGCCATTTAGATTACTTCCCCGCTATCAAATCCACATCCTGTATTTTTTCAGGGAACCACATCATCATTTCTCCTTTACCCCTGTTGGCCCAGGCATAATATGGAATGGCAGTGAATGACTGCTGAACTGTTTTTATTCCTTCGCCATTATTGCCAATAACAATGGCAGGCACTTCAGCTTTTATTTCTTCAATGCCATTTAACTTACCAGGATTAAACGCTGACGTAAACTCGGTGTTGGCAGGAACAATAAGATTAGCAGCCTTTCCATTATTATCGATCCATTCTGCACAATACATTAGTGGTCCGCGTTCCAGCGCAATTTTACCAACATCATCTTTTACGTTGTTGTTGGCCACAACTTTTCTTACTTCCATCGGCAGCATAATTTCTACCTTATCATTTTTATGCCAGCTTCTTTTAAGCACTGCATAGCCATTCTCTATCGCATAATCAATTGCGTTTCCGTTTATCGTAATCGTAACCTTTTTATCTATTTGTTTTTGAAATGAATAAAGATCAGAAGGCATTGCTTCGTTCTGCGCCCAGCCGGGTATGCGTATTAACAACGAAAAGTTTGCGGATGATTTTGGATTGATTGTGAATAACAAATCGCCATCCCAGGGATAATTATTTTTTTGTACAATCTCAACCGGTCTGCCTGCGACGTTTAATGAAGTAGCACTGTTGATAAATAAATTGGCAAATATCTTATTATCCTGTTGGGCATATACATAACCTGGTATAGATGGAATGAGCCGAACAAGGTTTGTTGGGCAACATGAACACGGAAACCAACCAGAACGTGTTGCTTCAACATCTTCGCCGGAAAAACTATTTTTTACCTGCATCGCATTGGTATAAAAAAAAGATTTTCCATCAAGGCCAATGCCCGATATTAATCCATTATATAAAGTTTTTTCGAGTACGTCGATATATTTGGAATCACCATGCAACAGGAACATCCGTTCATTCCAAAATACCTGTGCAATAGCTGCACACGTTTCATTGTATGCTGTTGCATTGGGCAATTCATAATTATCGCCAAAGCGTTCCCCGTCACCAATTGCGCCCACACCTCCCTGTACATACATTTTTTTGCTCACCACATTGTTCCATATTTTATCAACGGCGTTTTCTAACAGCGAATCGCCCGTAAGCGCTGCCACATCAGCCATTGCCGAATACAAATACCCTGCACGCACTGCATGCCCTTCTGCTTCTGATTGCTCAATTACGGGTATATTATCCTGCCAGTAAGCCCCGTTTTTCCATTCGTCTTTACTGGTAGAATCATAGTGAACGTCATGACCTCTTTCTTCAATAAAATATTTAGCAGTATGCAAATATTTTGTTTCACCCGTAATACGGAATAATTTCACGAGGCCCATTTCCACTACTTCATGGCCGGGAGCTGTATGTTTTTGATTAGCGGCCGGACCAAACACGGAGCAAACAAGATTTGCATTTTTCAAAGCGACATCGAGAAGATTTCTTTTGCCGGTTGCGAGATAATGTGCTGCTGCAGCTTCGTACAAGTGACCTGCATTATACAATTCATGGCTCAGCTGCCTTTCGTTTACCCATCTTTCGGGCCCTGCCCATGAAAAGGGATGAGCCGGATCAATGGAACGGGCTGTATAAAGATAACCATCGGGCTCCTGTGCTTTACCAATTATTGTGATTAGGGAATCAAGATAAGCTTCCATCTTAGGATCAGGAAATAAACTGATGGAATACGACGCTCCTTCAATTGTTTTGTAAATATCTGTGTCATCAAAAGGATAGATACTGCAAAATTTTCCGGTATGTGTTGCAGCCAATACAAAGTTTTTTACCCTGCCGGTTTTATCACATCTTTCGAAAGATGCCGGAATTGTTACGAGCCTGTTCGTTTCAATTCTTGGCAACCAGAATTTATCGGTCAATTTTACTTTGGTAAACGAGACACCCTGGATGAAATAATCTTTCTTTTGCGCAAGAATAGAAGATGAGATACTTAAGCCAATAAACAGCAAAATATTTCTCATAAACACTTTTTTGATTATTATGAAATAACAAGACCTCATTTTATCTCCAATGTTTTACTTATCAACTTTGTCCGTAATAGCTGTCTTTACCATGTTTCCGTTCATAGTGCTTTTTTATTAACGCATCTTTTAACCTGGCAGCATCTGCGTTTATGGCTTGTGTTATAAAAGCCATTTGCGCCACATTCTCGAGTACAGCACTGTTATATACCGCTTTCTGTGCAGTTTTGCCCCAGGTAAACGGGGCGTGATTACCAACCAATATCATTTCCATTTCTTCATAACTCATATTTCTTTCTTTCAATGCGTTGATAATCTGGAAACCTGTTTCATATTCATAGTTACCACGTATCATTTCATCGCTCATGGGTTCTGCACAAGGAATGTCAAAAGTTGTGTGATCTGCATGGGTAGTTCCATAAACAGGAATATCGCGAAGGCTTTGCGCCCATGAGGTGGCATAACAGGAATGTGTATGTGCAATTCCGCCAATGGTCTCAAAATGTTTGTATAACACAGCGTGAGTAAGCGTATCAGATGACGGCCGCAAATCACCCTCAATTGTGTTGCCATCAAAATCTACAATCACCATTTTATCAGCAGAGAGTTGTTCGTATGGAACGCCGCTTGGCTTTATAGCAAAAACTTTTTCATTTCTATCCGCGGCACTTACATTTCCAAAAGTGAAGAGCACCAAACCTAACTTTGGTAATTGCATGTTTGCCTCAAAGGCTTGCTGGCGGATATGTTCGTACGTCTTCATAATTATTGCAAAGTTATCAGCACCACACTCATGGGAGGTAAATTGACTGAAAGCGTTTTGCCATTGTTTTTAAAGTCTGAAAATGTTGCGAGTTTCACTTTGTAAGGGTCGTCAAAAGTATTGATATCATTGAATTTTTTTGAAGTCAAAATTTCGCCTTCTCCTGTTTTCGTTGAAGCTGGTAAAGCTGCATTCACCGTTATCTTTTTCTTTGAATCCAGGTTTACTAATGTGATGTGAACTGCGCCTGTACTGTCTTTCGACGCGGATGCATTTATCGCTGGTATGCTTGCATTTTCAAAAGTATATTCCGGGCTGGTAAACTGCAAAGGCAGTAATGTAGCGTCCTGGTGTGCTTTATACAAATCGAAAACATAATAAGTTGGCGTGAGCAGCATTTTTTCTTTGTTGGTCAAGATCAATGATTGCAACACATTTACGGTTTGAGCGAGATTTGCCATTCTTATTCTGTCACAATGGTTGTTAAAAATATTTAATGTGGATGCGGCAATTAATGCATCTCGTAAGCTGTTTTGCTGATATAGAAATGACGTGTTAGTGCCCGGTTCGGGATCAGTCCATATTCCCCATTCATCAACGGCAAGCGCCACTTTTTTCTGCGGATCGTACTTGTCCATTATGGCACTGTGCTTGTTAATTAAATCTTCAATATGCAAACAATTTTTTAGCCCTTTAAAATATTCACTTTCATCAAATGAAGTAGCAGAACCCTTGTGCTGCCAGTTATTTACTACCGTATAGTAGTGCATGGAAAGGCCCCACATGTCGTTCAAAGGAATATCTCTCATGCACACATCCGTCCAATGGTAATCATCGGAGTTGGCGCCGCTGGCAACTTTTTTTAGCGATGTGCCGGGGTAATTTTTACAAAACTCTGCATAGCGTTTATATTGATTGGCGTAAAACTCCGGTGTCATATTTCCGCCACAACCCCAGCTTTCATTGCCTACGCCCCAAAGAGAAACATTGTAAGGAGCATCGTGGCCGTTCGTGCGGCGCAAATCCGCCAGGGTGCTTTTGCCATTGAAGTTTAAATATTCGAGCCAGTTCTCCATTTCCTGCGGGGTACCTGATCCCACATTGCCGGCAATGTAAGGTTCGCAGCCGATTAATTTACACAACTCCAGGAATTCATCCGTACCAAAACTATTGTCTTCTGTAACCATTCCCCACATCGTATTCACACGTTGCGGCCGCTTGCTGCGGTCGCCAATACCATCGCTCCAGTGGTATTGATCGGCGAAACATCCGCCGGGCCAGCGCAAGTCAGGGATATGAATCTTTTTCAAAGCTTCTACAACATCTAAGCGTATACGATCTTTTTTAGGAACATTTAAACTTTTGTCTACCCAAAAGCCATCATAAATACAACGTCCTAAATGTTCTGCAAACTGACCGTATATATATTTACTGATCGTTTCGTGCGACGTATTGGAGATGGCCATTTGAACCGTTTCCTGTGCACGCATGGACGAGGTTGCTATCGCACATAGAATAAAGAGCGTGATTTTTTTTACGATGGATGAGCGAAGTGCCCACAACGAAGAAAAGCTACTTGTTATTTTCATGTTACTTGTTTTATATTTTGTTTCTCGTGCAATGATTTTTCGATAAAATTTCCCAATGCTTTGTATTTATTATACCGGTCACCATACAGGACTACCTTATTTTTATCAGGGTAAAATTCCCTGTCAAACCCCTGTCCCATAGCTGCCATGGCATCTTCTACCTTATCATAAATTCCAGCCGCGGTTGCCGCGAACATTCCCGCCCCGATAGCACAAGTCTGCTCTGATTTATGAATTCGTATCGGCATATTCATCACATCAGCCATTACCTGCATAATGTAATTCGATTTCCTTGCTACGCCACCCAAACCAATCAATCCTTTTACCGGCACGCCTTCGTAATTGAAACGCTCCACAATGGCTTTAGCGCCAAAGCAGGTTGCTTCAACCAATGCTTTGAAAATGCGGGGGGCATCTGTTGCTAAATTTAGATTCATTATGGCCGCTTTAAGCATTTGGTCGGCATCGGGTGTTCGTCTCCCGTTTAACCAGTCGATTGCCAATTCATCATTTTCACCTAAAGGAAGTTTAGCCGCTTCATTGGAAAGATCTGTAATTAATTTTTCATGAATTTCTTTCTGTAATAAATCCGCAACTGCAGGATTGATAACTTCAGAGTTATTTAAAATATTTTTTATTGAATGCGTCATAACATTTCTAAACCAGGCGTAAGTGTCTCCAAAGGCACTCTGTCCGGCTTCCATTCCCAACATGCCGGGTATAACGGAGCCGGGTACCTGACCGCAAATTCCTTTCACCAGTTTATCGCCGACCTCATCTATAGGTGCAACTAACATATCGCAGGTGGACGTGCCCATTACTTTGCTTAAGTGATACGGCTCAATTTGCCCGCCGACAGCGCCCATGTGTGCATCAAATGCACCAACGCCAATAATTACATCTTCTGATAATCCCAACCTTTCGGCCCATTCTTTCGAAAGATGACCGGCTGGTTTATCTGCGGTATATGTTTCTGTAAATAATCTTGAGGTAAAACCATTGAGCAACGGATCCATGGATGTAAAAAATTCATTGGGAGGTAACCCGCCAAATTCAGACGCCCACAATGCCTTATGGCCTGCAGAACATACGCCCCGTTTCATTTGATGAACACCGGTGCCTCCTGTAAGCAGAAAAGGAATCCAATCGCAATGCTCGACCCACGAATAACAATTGTTTCTAACAGTATCGTCTACACGAAGAATGTGAAGCAACTTGGCCCAAAACCATTCTGACGAGTAGATGCCACCTACATACTGCAGGTAGTTAATGTCGAATTTTGTTGCATGTTCATTTATCTGCGCAGCTTCTTTGGTAGCAGTATGATCTTTCCAAAGTACAAACATGGCATTGGGATTATTTTCAAATCCTGCAGTTAATGCAAGGGGAGTACCTGTCTTGTCAACTGCCACCGGGGAGGATCCTGTGGTATCTACTGAAATGGCTTTGACTTCGGATGCGACTGAAGTGCCAGCTTTATGAAGACATTGTTTAATGGTAGATTCCAGTCCTTCAATATAATCCTGCGGGTGCTGCCTGAACTGGTTTTGTACCGGGTCACAATACAAACCATCTTTCCAACGCGGATAAATAAAAACTGATGAAGCAATTTCTTCGCCATTAGATGTATTCATTACTACCGAGCGAACGGAATCTGTTCCGTAATCAACTCCTATAACATAAGATTTGTGAGACATTTTGAAAAGCAATCTTTAAAAAAGAACAATTTAGGGATAATTTGATAAGTGTCAAAATAACATTTAATAAAAAAAATTCGTTGGGCTGTTTTGAACTAATGTTTAATCCCTTGCTTGTTGGGCAAGGTCTTTTGGTATAAATAATTCAGGTTCAATTTACTTTGACCTTAATTCAGTTGGCTATTATCCTTTTGCCAAAAGTGGTTTAACGCACGAGGATTATTTTTTGAGAATTAAGCGTTCGGGCCACAAAGCCAATAGAGGCAACTTTGCGCTTTAGTTAGGAATGAACTACTGGTGGGTAGAAAACCTACTAAATGAGGCTAATCGCACAATTTTAGAACTTCACTGGCTCATTTTCAAATACAGGTTACTATCAGCATTTTTGTTATATCCACTAATTTTCCTGGTGTGCTTATGTAAAAGTTATAGTTCTAAAATGACTTTAATTTTTATGCATTCAAGAAATCCCGTGGCAACACCGTCGAATAATCTTCGATAAAAGCAATTATGTTATTATAATTTTTAAACTCATCCTGGGTATGCATAGTGGTTAGCACAACACACGACATGCCTGCATTTAACGCTGCTTCAACTCCTTTCGGGGCATCTTCAAATACGAGACAATCAGCAGGAGCAACATTTAACAGCGCTGCACAATCTAAAAAAGTTTGTGGATCCGGTTTGCTGGTAACAACATCATCTGCGCTAACGATTGCATTAAAATAATGCCGGATATTTAAATTGTCGAGGACGAAATCTATATTAAATGGAATAGCAGCTGAGCCAACCGCCATTAAAATTCCAGACTCTTTTGTCTTCTCTAAAAATTTGTCGAGCCCTTCTAACAACGCCAGGTTTGGTAAGTATGCCTGCTGGTATCTTCGTTCCTTTTCAATAGAAAGCTCCCGTATCTTTTCGTTTGAAAAATGATTATCGCCAAAAATTCTTATCAGCAGTTCATCATTTTTGCCATACATCTGGGCTTTAACTTCGTCCCAGCTGAGGCCTGCCTTTAAATCGTCATTCAATATATTATACCAGGCACGGGCATGGTAGGCCATATCATCGATCATGGTTCCATTCAGATCGAAGATGAATGCTTTAATTGCCATCCTTAATTAAGTTTTACTTTATAAACAGTAACCGCATGGTAAACTTCGCCCGGCTTTAATATTGTGGATGGAAAGTTTGGTTTATTAGGTGAATCGGGAAAATGTTGTGTTTCCAAACAAAGCGCTGAATGTTTTGTAATTGGTTTACCATCGCGGTTGATAAACGTTCCATCTAAAAAATTTCCTGTATAAAATTGTAATCCCGGCTGAGTAGTGTAGACTTCCAAAGATCGGCCGCTGAATGAATCAGATAACTCAGCCACTTTTTGCAGCGACGTATCTTTTTTGTTGAGTACCCAGTTATGATCGTAGCCTCCTTTTACAGAATCAATATCACGCCCAATCACTTTTGGCGAGGTAAAATCAAAAGGCGTTCCTTTCACAGATTTAATTTCGCCTGTTGGAATTAAAGTCGAGTCAACGGGTGTGTAGTTGTCTGCATCAATCATCAATTTTTCATTGAGAATGGTATTGCTTACATCGCCTGATAAATTAAAATAACTGTGATTGGTTAAATTAACGGGTGTGGTTTTGTCTGTTATTGCGCTATATTCTATCTGTAATCCATCTTCATCAGTGAGGGTGTATTGCACGGTAACCTGTAAGTTGCCGGGATAACCTTCTTCGCCATCTTTACTTACATATTTTAGCGTAAGCGAAGGAACACTGTCATTTGGAATGGTAGCATCCCAAACTACTTTATCAAAACCCTTCAAGCCGCCATGTAAATGGTTCTTTCCATCATTGGCTGCCAGTTTATAGGTAGTACCATCTAAAGTAAATTTTGCATCGCCAATTCGATTTCCATACCGGCCAATCAGTGCGCCGAAATAGGGAGGATGTTGCAGGTAAGAATGCAAACTGTCAAAGCCAATTATAATACTTGATTTTTTCCCGTTTTTATCCGGTGTAACAAACGAGGTAACGGTACCGCCGTAGTTGCTGATAGTAACCATAGATCCGTTACCATTTTTCAGCGTAAAAAGGTATACTGGTTTGCCATCATATTCACCCCAATCCTGTTTGGTTATTCCGGATTTTGAAATGGTGGTATCCTTATTTTCAGACCCGTTATTACATCTTGTAAATAGCGTGAAAACGACGATAACGACAAGCAACCTGTTGAATACTTTCATGATATAAATTTGGTTTGAAAGTATACAATGATGAATACAATTACAAAAATTTTTTGCAGTTACCGGTTTTAAGTGGCGGTTATATCAACAATAAAAAGCGATAATCATACTAATTTTTCAATGCTGAAAGAATGAATTAGTGCTGTTCCAGGTTTATTATCTCTTAATCATTTTTCCCACAAAGCCACGGAGAACACTAAGAATATTGCTTCGATAATCATACTAATTTTTCAATGCTGAAAGAATGAATTAGTGCTGTTCCAGGTTTATTATCTCTTAATCATTTTTCCCACAAAGTCACGGAGAACACTAAGAATATTGCTTCGATAACCATACTAATTTTTCAATGCTGAAAGAATGAATTAGTGCTGTTCCAGGTTTATTATCTCTTAATCATTTTTCCCACAAAGCCACGGAGAACACTAAGAATATTGCTTCGATAACCATACTTATTTTTCAATGCTGAAAGAATGAATTAGTGCTGTTCCAGGTTTATTATCTCTTAATCATTTTTCCCACAAAGCCACGGAGAACACTAAGAATATTACTTTGTGATCTTTGTGTCTTTGTAGGATAATCGTCATTTTAAAGTTGACAGAAACCAGAAAAAGATTTTGTTTTGTGAATCAGCGCTATGGCCTGTCCAGGAAGGATGTGCCCCAGTTGCCGGATGGCCTTTTACCCATTTCAATTATTAAGGTACCACCGTTCATTATGTCGGCATACGTAATATATGATTTCGCATACTTTTTATTATTCAGCATAATTTTCTGGATGTATTTATTAGCCGGGCTGTTATTTTTCATCGTCATTGTAAAGTGTTTGCCGTTGCCTACATCAATCGAAGCTTCATCAAACAACGGACTTCCAAAAACATAAATTCCCTGCGCCGGATGAACCGGGTAAAAACCCAGTGAACTCATAACATACCAGGCTGACATTTGTCCTACGTCTTCATTGCCGCTTAAACCTTCGGGGTTGGCAGAATATAAACTATCAAGGATGAAACGTACTTTGGCTGCTGTTTTCCATGGCTGCCCCGCGTAAACATACAGGTACGCAATGTGATGGCTCGGTTCATTGCCATGGGCATATTGTCCTATTAATCCTGAAATATCATTGGATGCCTCTTTACCCATATCGCCTTTCACTACAAACAATGAATCCAATTTTTTGATAAACGGTTTCTCACCACCCAACATTAGGATGAGCCCATGTACATCCTGCGGCGCCAGCCAGGTATATTGCCACGCATTGCCTTCTGTAAAGTCATCTTTCATATGCCGGGAAACAAACGGACTGAAAGGCTCACGCCATTGCGTATTCGAAATTCTGCCTCTTACAAAACGAACGGTACTGTCGTAATAATTTTTATAATACCCCGCCCTTCTATTGAAGTATTCGTAGTCATTTTCTTTTCCCATTTGCTTTGCCATTAAAGCGATGCAGCCATCAGCAATCGCATATTCCATTCCCGTTGCAACAGATTCAACCATGCTGTCCGCAGGTATATAGCCATATCTCTTTACATATTTCATTCCTCTGTCATCAAGCATAGCAGTGGTTTTCACTGCTTCATAAGCCAATGCAGTATCGAAGCCCTTGATGCCTTTCAGATAAGCGTCCGCTATAACCTGCATGGCGCTGTTACCCGGCATTGTATTGGTTTCATTGGCCATTAAATGCCAGATAGGAAGTTTGCCCTGCTGCTGGTAAATTGCCAACATCGAATTGATAATGTCACTTACCCGTTCCGGTTGTAAAATGGTAAGCAATGAATTTTCGCAACGGTACGTATCCCATAAAGAGAACGTGGTTAGATTGGTAAAAGGCGCCGCCCTGTGCACTTCCTTATCGGTACCATAATAATCGCCGTTTACATCATTAAAAACTGAGGGAGCAATAAAGGAATGATACAATGCAGTATAAAAGATTTCTTTGGCTGTAGCATCCGGCGTTTTTATTACGACTTTCTCCAACTCTTTATTCCACGCTGCTGCAGCATCGTCTTTTACTTTTTCAAAATCCCACCCGGGAATTTCTGCAGCTATATCCATCAAAGCATTTTCTGTACTTACGGGAGAGATGCCTACTTTTAATTGAATGGTTTCACCTTCAGAAGTGGAAAAATTAATGGCAGCCTTCACACTATCGCTCATGGCTACACTACCCAATTGCAGTTCACCGTTCTTATATAATTGGATATCCTTAAAAGGTTTGGAGAAAATGGCTGCGAAATATATTCGCTGATCCGGTGCCCAACCTTTTGAGAAGCGATAGCCAACCAGGGTGGAGTCGTTCAGTTTTTTTATATAACCATACATGGGCCTGTCCCAGCCGACTCCCTGCACCAAATCAATTATTACATGCGATTGTTTTGATGCGGGAAATGTATAGCGATGAAACCCGACTCTTGTTGATGCCGTTAGTTCGGCTTTGATATTATATCTTTTTAAAAGAACTGAATAATAGCCCGGGCTCGCCTTTTCATCAGCATGGCTGAATAAAGAAAAATTACCGGGTTCTTTTAAGGTGCCTTTATTCATAATCAGTTCGCCTGTGGTTGGCATTACCGCAATATCGCCAAGGTCGCCGATGCCGGTACCACTCAAATGCGTATGCGAAAATCCAACTATTGTTGAATCCGCGTAATTATATCCTGAACACCAATCCCAGCCTTCCGATATATTTACAGGACCTAACTGAACCGCTCCAAAAGGAACATTCGCTCCAAGAAAAACATGGCCATGGCCACCGGTGCCAATATATGGATTTACATAACTAACGGCATTTTGTGCAAGGCCTACACGAAAACAAAAGCTTACCAGCAGGAATACCATTACAAAATATTTTGTACGATAGCTATTCTTCTTTATTAAGAGCTGGCATTTTTTTATTGCGTTCATTTGATTTTAGTATTTGAAATTATCTGCAAATTATCGCTATTTATTAACAGGTTCATACTTCAGCCACGCTTCCGGAACGTCAGCAGGTTTGTCGTTTCCCTTACTGTATTGCAATGCTAATTTAAATCCGCCTCCGCCTTCTATAAAATTGAGGAGAAAAGGCTGCAATCCCTTTGACAACGCAACCTGCCCTGTTTTTTGAATGGCAGAATGCAATCCATCATTATTAACCACTTCCCTGTTGGCAATAGTAAGGATGCCACCATCATCGCAGGTTAAATAGAAGGTATAAATTCCTGTTTCGGGTATATCAATAAAGCCCTTGTATTCCAGGCCAAATGAAGGTGCATTTATAGAAGGGGGCACTACAAAATTGGAAGCAATAAACATGCTGTCGGGTTTTAGAGCAGTTAATGCCGTACTGGTTCTGAAAAACTGCTTGTAATATCCACACGCCAACCCATTATTTAATGTTGCTGGTGCTGTTACAGGCGTTGCATAAGTTTCTTTTTTATAATGAAGGGTGTAAATGTCGCCCCGCAAACCATTGCTGCTAAAGGCTGCCATCTTAATGATTTCGGGCTCTGCTATAGTGAGTGGTTTATCTAGGAGCGATGAACTCACTTCGGGTAGGCTACCGTTAGTAGTATAATGTATTTGCAAACCAGGGAATGGTTTTGTTACCGTTAAGGTTGTTTTATCAGTAAAAACATTTTCCTGCGAAAAGCCCGTAAGATCGGGCAGGCGATAATGAACATTCATTTTGTCTAATAGCTTATATTGTTTTTGCAATCGCGTCATGAAGTCATCGTAATCATCAGTGTTGCTCCATAACCTTTCAGCAAGTGCCGTCATACGGGGCATGTACATAAAGTCGGCGCGGTTTTCGGAGGGAATATGTTCCGTCCAGATGTTGGCTTGTGCCCCTAAAATATATTTTGCTTCTTCTGCATTTAAGGCCTTGGGAACGGGATTAAAATCGTATACTCTTTTTATTGACTGTGCATCCGGTAGCCCATCAAAATACAATGGATCGCCCGGTGTCATAATCACATAATTTCCATTTTTTGCAGCTTTAACCGGGGCGGTGGGCACCCAGCTACGCCAATACATTACATACGCTGTTTTGCTTACACCGCCTTCCAGTATTTCGTCCCAGCCTATTAATTTTTTACCGTTAGCATTAAAGAATTTCTCCATTCTTTTTACAAAATAACTTTGTAGCTCGTCCACATTTTTCAATCCTTCTTTTTCCATGAGTGCTGCACAGGCAGGTGATTTTGCCCATTCCTTCCGGTCCACTTCATCTGCGCCAAGGTGTACATATTCCGATGGAAAGATGGAAAATATTTCTTTGTAAACATTTTCAGCAAATTCAAAAGTGCTTTCATTACAAGGGCAAATAGGAGTTGAAAATAACGCACCCCATTTACTTCCGCCATCGCATGATAAAAAAGGATACTCACGAATAGCCGCCATCATGTGTCCCGGCATGTCAACCTCGGGAATAATATCGATATGTCTTGCTGCTGCATACGCAACAAGCCCTTTCATTTGCTGCTGTGTATAAAATCCGCCATACAAAGTTTTACCGTCTTTATGAATAATGTGCGCCGGGTCAATGGCCATATCAGGATTATCTTTCGACATCCTCATACAATCCGAATCCTGGTTGTTGAACGTACGCCAGGCGCCTTCCTCCGTAAGCTTTGGATATTTTTTTATCTCGATGCGCCAACCCTGGTCATCAGTAAGATGCAAGTGAAGTTTATTCATTTTGTACAGCGCCATCACATCGATAAACTTTTTTAAATAATTAATAGAAAAGAAATGCCTTGCCACATCAAGATGCATGCCCCGCCAGCTATATAATGGGGCATCCTCAATAGTTGCTGCAGGGATCATTACCTTATGTTCTGCCATACTTCCCTTTTCGTATACGGGTAACAGTTGCCTTATCGTTTCAATGCCCCTGAAAATGCCGGTTGGAGTTTTTGCTGAAAGAATTATTTTACCCGGCTGAATATCTATGTGATAACCTTCATCCGCCGTTATACTATTGTCGGCTTCCAAAATAATGCCGTTATTGGCCGGATGCCCGTTACTGATTTTCAGGGAAAGGCCTGTTACATTACGTAAAAGTGTTTGCAGGTAGGCGCTTTCGTTAGTAAACGGCTTGTCGCTGTATATGGTTGTTGTTTTATTAATGGTAAATGCACCATCCAGCGGTTGCAAATGGGTAGGGTAGGGGATAACCGGGTACCGCTCTGCCATTGTTCCATCCTGCGCCGACGCTGCATCATAGATTACCAGGAAAGAAAGGATGCAAAAAGAAAATAAGAAGTACTGGTGAATTTTTGTCGTCATTTTTTGGATTAGTTTTTTTATGATTGCTTCTGTTTAACTGTGATCTTTTTTTTCGGTAACAACTTTATTTCTTACTAAATTTGTTTACGTGTATTCCAAACAGTTAGTATTAGCCTTAACAGGATTACCTCTTCATTCATTATTTCACCTTACGCATTTCACCAGGTAATATTTAGTATACCGCGATGTTTGAAATAAGCGGGCATGCCTTTGCATCCGTAATATTCACTCTTACTTTTTTCGTTACCACGGGATCAATTTTTAAGATCCTCTTATGCCCGATAGTAGTGGCTGTAGCCACTTGTTGCCAGGCATTATCTTTCCAAACTTCTACGTTAAAAGATTTTACCCGTTGCCCCAGTTTGATGTATTCCTGTAACACGATGTATTGAACCGTTGATTTTTTGGAAAGATCGATGGTGACGCTGCCCCTGGTTGTTGCATCATCTGTGGCCCAATAGGTTTCATTATTTCCATCGTTGATGTTGGCAGGAGCATACAGTTTGCTGTTGCCGCGATAGCTATCGGCCGTAACCTTTGCTTTGGCCGCCAGGTTATTTGCAAAAACTTTATCAAGCAAAGCTTTAAAGCCATACAAGGCTTTCACATCATGGGCATTAAACTGCCCGGTTCTGTCGGGAGGCACGTTGAGCAGCAGGGTAGAGCCGCGCCCTACCGAGGTAAGATATATTTCAAATAATTTTTCAGGAGTCTTTACAAGGCTGTCTTCTTTTTCATGATAAAACCACCCCGGCCTTATAGATACATCTACCTCCGCCGGAATCCATTGTTTGCCATTGATATCACCACTGTTTAAATAACTTTCCATTCCTGCTTTGCCGGGATAAAGGGTATCGGAATTAACGGTATTCCAATTGGTTGCTCCGGCAATACCCTGTTCATTACCTACCCATCTTACGCCGGGACCTGCATCACTGAAAAACAAAGTATTGGGTTCCATCTTTCTTACCATCTTAAGCGTCGTTGGCCAATCGTAGTAAGTAGTGCGGTCAATTTCTCTTTTTTCGTTGGCGCCGCCATAGTAACCATCTCCGCCATTAGCGCCATCGAACCACATTTCGAATACGGGTCCGTAGTTAGTAAATAATTCTTTCAGTTGATTGCGGTAATAAGTAATGTAGGCAGGCGTTCCATAATCGGCCCGGCTTCTATCCCACGGTGACAGGTAGACGCCAAATTTCAATCCATACTTTGTAGCGGCATCTCTCGCCTCTCTCACAATATCTCCCTTGCCATTTTTGTACGGGCTCGATTTTACTGACCTGTCCGTATACTTTGAAGGCCAGAGGCAAAAGCCATCATGATGTTTACAGGTTAATATCATTTCTTTAAAACCCGTCTCCTTTAATGTTTTGGCCCATTGGCTGGCATTAACATTCGTTGGGTTAAATAATGAGGGGCTTTCGTTACCGTATCCCCATTCCTTATCCGTAAAAGTATTAATGTTGAAATGTATAAAAGCATTGGTTTCCATATCAGCCCAGGCTAACTGGTTGGCTGCAGGAACCGGGTACACCGGGGCGGGAGGCGTTACCCTTTTTACCTGCGCCGGCAGGGAAGCTATTAATAACAACGAAATACAAAAAAGCGACAATTGTTTCTTTACGTTCATTATGTGTAATTGTATAGTTAAAAGATAAAATGAAGACATTACAGCTTAGCAATAAAACTAAAAATTAATACGATATGTTAGTGGCGAATATAAATACACCTTGCCGAATCAATTGAGCTATTATTAACCATATCATGTTAAAAATATTCTTTAGAGGGATTTAATGAAATTGAGATTGGTATGCCAGGTCGTTATTTCTGCTCCATAAAGGGAAGATTGCCCCAGAAAAATAACGGTGCAGGGATGGAAACAAGCTCATTTAGAGCCTCACCCCAACCCCCTCTCCCCAAGGGAGAGGGGCTAAGCAATGTCTCCGGGCATGTCATTGTAAGGCTTACAAATAATAATCAGGAATCCATTGATTACTACTCCAGCATAAAAACGCGAATCGCACAGAGGTGCCCGAGCGTAGGCCGGACAAACACGCGGAGCGATTGGGTTGTCCTTGATTTTTTGTTTCTTTTGCATCAAGGCAAAAGAAAAGGC
>NZ_JBMQQG010000050.1:0-13001 GCF_057362405.1 Ginsengibacter sp. | reverse complement strand
TCACCCAGGGCTTTTTTGTTACCAGTAATTTGTGAAAGCTGAATTATTTTGTTACATGCATCCGTTGCACTATCGAAATAACCCTGGCAGAAATAAGCTAATGCCAGGGTCATATACGTTTCCACCAATTCTTTTTTATTGATTTCGTTTTTATCTAATTGTATTGTTTGAAGGCAAATTTTTTCCTGTAACGGAAAATCGCGAAGCCCCAGACCTGCAATGCGTGCCTTATTATTCATGGACATGATCAGTCCCGATTGGTAATTAAGTCGAAACGACTCCTTAATTGCTTCGCTTGCATATAAGGTAGCCGAATCTAATTGCAAATAGGTGTAGGCTAAACTTAACTCATTTAAACAATCAATCCGGGCGCTATCTTGTAGAACAGCCAGTTTTGTCTTAAGGCCCTCAATTTGTGTTCTCTGCGCATACCCAACACAGTTATATAATAAAAACACCGATAAAATATAGGGCACTTTGCAGAAACAAATTTTCCTGGATTTTATAACCATCCTTAAGCGATGAAGATAGCCAGGCATATTGTTCTGAGCAGATTGCGGTTAACTAAATTTAAATGTTTATTGTGGGAGTCCAACTTTATTAACTAATTCAACATATCTTTTATCCGTTTTAAGAGAAGCCCACCGGGGATCTGCTTTAAGCCATACCAGCCAGTTAGATCGTTCGTTGTAGGCTTTATCTAACCATTCAAATGCTTTGTCCTTTTCACCCAGCCCCGTGTAGACTGTTGCCACGCCATATGAAGTCACAAACTTTTTTGATGATAATTCAGCAAGGGTATCCAGGATTTTTTGAGCGCCTATCTTGTCGCCACTTACACCATAGACATTGCCGAGAACTGAGAGACCTACACACCAATTCACCGAAATTTCCAAAGTTTTCTTATATTCAGCAATAGCTTCCGGGTACATTTTCTTCGCCTGATATGCCCGACCCATCCAGATATGAACAATTGGAAGCCTTGGATTCATTTGTAACGCTGCTTGTAATTTCTTTAAGGCAAGGTCATAATCACCGCTATATAAAATACTGAAGCCCATATCGGAGGCAATTGGAGCAGAAAGGGGATCAAGTTCTTTTGCTTTTTCAAGTATCACTTTTGCTTCATCGTATCTTTCCATGGCAGTAAGGTAATAGCCATACCAGTCATAAGCGAGTTCATAGTTTGGGTTCAAAGCTATGGCAGTGCGGTATTCCTGCTCCGCCGCTGCCCAATCCCAACCGTAATAAAATTTATAAAATCCAAGAGACGCGTGTGACTCAGCCAGCGTCGAATCCAGTGCTTCAGCTTTTGTAGCCGCTTCAAACGCCTTCGGAAATGATTCTCCCGGTGCCAGGAAACTGCCATATCCTAATGCGTTATAACAATCAGCCAGCCCTGCGTAAGCCGGTGCAAATAACGAATCACTCCTGATAGCCTGGTTAAAGAAGTCTATTGCCCTTTTAAGATCAGGTGGCGTTCGTAGGTTCCAAAATGAACGGCCTTTCAAATACAATTTATAAGCCTCAGCACTCGTTGGCCTTTTGGTTTCAGCCCCATTTTCGTTCTGTAATAATGTAATTTCTAATTTTCCCGCAATGGCGTTGATGATCTTGTCCTGTAGTGCGAAAATATTATCCATATTTTCATCGTATTTCCCTGACCATAAAATGAGACTATCACGCACATTAACCAGGTTTGCTGCAATTATAACCCTGTCCCCTTCTATCCGGACACTTCCCTCCAAAATGTTACGTACACCTAATTTTTTTCCTACTTCTTTTATATCAACATTCTTGTTTTTAAATTGGAAAGAAGAACTTCTGGCAGACACTTTCAAACCTTTCAAATGAGCTAAAGAATTATGGATTCCATCAGTTAATCCGTCACTAAAGTAGTCCTCGCTGGAGTCCGCACCTGTGTTTACAAATGGAAGTACCGCGATAGATTGATCAGTATTGGCGGCCTCTTTCTTTTCTTTTATAACAGCTTTTGATTTTGAGAAAATGAAGTAACCTATAGCTGATATTGCAATGAGAAAGGCAATAACAAATCCAGGCTTTACGAATAACTTATCTCTTATCATATTATAATATTTTTTAAAAAGCTGGTATCATAGTGACCTTTCCTATACTGTATGTCGCTTTAAATATACAAACTTCTTTATCTATTATTACCTGCGTAGCTCTTTATTTTGCCTCATATTAGTTGTGTACAAATGTAGCCGATTCATGTAAAGCCCCGGACGAAGCAGAATTTTGAACAAACATCTAAAAATGTTACTTGACGATGTAAATATTTGCTATTGCGTTTGTGATTAGACGTTATATAAGCATAAGTATGGCAGAAAGGGAAGACTGGTTCCGCATATAAACAGTCGTGATAAAATTGAATAAATTGTTAGATAACAAAAGGCGAAGACCTGCATGATTGAAAAGGCAGCATACGATGTAAAAATTCTATGATGTAAAAAAACTATTCCTGGAAAGGAATAGTCTTAAGCTTTAACACTCTACAAGATTAGAGAAAAGTTTAGTTAATTGGCTTTTTTAAAATGATGTTTGCTTGCTTCAATAATCTCTACAACTTCTTAATTCTTTTGAAATCGGAGTGCACTCACATGCATTCCTACAACATTTCCCCATTGCAGGCCAACAAAATTTGAACTGCGAACATGTATTCCTCCATAGATGCGGGAAAGCCCTACTTCATTAGCATAGTCGGAAAATTTAGTATAAGTCCTGGGCGTAAATCCAAGGTCGTTAATACTATTGTCAGTAAATGTCGTGTTGTCGCCAAAAATATCAGCGAGCACCCGGGCAACTGCACCAGTTTGTACAGAATGTGCAGAAGTGTAATCTGGAAATGGAGGCGTTGGAATTAAAGGAACCCAGGTTGAATTCAAAATTGCCCTGATGTAATTTATAGGCCTCAGTTGATTGTAAACATACTTCGTTTTATAACAAGATACCATTGCATCTGAGGTAGCCAAACCCACTTTACAATAAGCTTCCGCTGCAACAGATAAGCTCGACTGTTTGCTGGCAAGTACTGAACTTAAAATGGAAAGTGACACACAAGGTGGAGATAAGGCGGCCCAATATCTCGCAATAGCAATATGATTGGGATCCTGGTTAATAGATTCATTGTAAACTTCCAACTCTTCCCGGTATAATTGCGACGATGGATCTGTTGAATATGCCGGAGGTGGCGGTGGCTGCGTGCTGATAGCATTGTCTTTGATAAAAGTTCTGTTGTTGCCCCAGTAAGGAAGTTGAGCAGCTTGCCCGGGTTGAGGTACCCACAATCCTGGACCTGCAGGTAGCACATATGATGCGGGATAAGGGTTGAGATATGCCTGATCGCCGCCGTCGGAAACCGACCAAGTGTAGATAGCATTTGAAATTGCCCGGCCGAAATTGAAAGAACGATCATAAACGGCTTTAGGAATTGCGGACATAAATTTTGTGGAGAACACATTTTCTAACGAGTCAATTGTAAAATTTTGCGAAGTTGATGTATTGCCAAACAGGTGATGTATCATGTGAGCCAAGGCAGCATTTGCACATTCCGGGTAAAAATATTCTTCTCCGCAATCAATTTTTGGTAAGGTTGGCAAACCATTTAGTTGCGTTTGAATAGATTGGTATTTTGGCAGGCCCGGTACCACCGACTCATATAATGCGATACCCATATAACCAAATGTTCTGGCAATAATAGGTCCTACATTTTGGTTAGCCGTAGTACGGGATAATTTGATAGCAAGAGCATACCAGGCAGCAGGAACATTGGCACCAAGCTTTATAGTCTCAGCATTCTGTAAGTCTGCGTTATTTTCTCCGTTTGCAAATTGATTGCAATGCGGCCCCGAATTATCATTTTTTTTGCAACCCATATTAAACAGTGTGATTGCACTAAAAAGTAGTAAAGCAATTTTCTTTTTCATTTTATTGAAATTTTGAAATGATTAATAATCCGAAACTATCTTATTATAAATCGTATAGGAAACACAAATGATCAACTTGCAGAAATCAAGGATAGGTTGTTAAAATGAAAGAACAGTTCGACAAAATAGAAAGGATATTTAATTCACTCTGATGTCCGGTCTGCCTGTAACCAGTATGCAGCTATCCGTTACAGTTATATCGCCTCAGTCGAGGAAACTTTTGGCGTTTACAGGACGAGGAGCCGTTTCGACACTTCATCAAAGGTTCAATCATGTTCAGCTTCTTTACACTTACCTCATACTGTTTACACAGCATCTTTACCCGAACGTTCAGCACCACAACTTTTGATTGCAGCACCTTCAAGGGGTTTGTACACTCTGTCTGCACATCTTATGCGGTAGACGTCCTACCATCATTTATTCAGCATTCAAAGAACTATCCTGATATTTGATTCGTGATACACCCAGCACCGGAATAAAATTTTAGGACAAGACACACGGCCTAGGATGGAAACGCTTCTGCTTAAATTATCAGAAGAGTGAAAAGGTTTTTTCTCTCCATTTTCCGTTGTGCGGTTCCACTTCGCCCATTTCGCCGGCACTATACATTATGGCCTTAAAAGATGTTTCGGCTTCTGCCTTTCTAAGATAAATAAAGTAAATAAGTGGTTGACCGTGTGATTCAATTTCCGTAACATGGTAGATATTAAAATCGTAATAAGTACTCTTTACAGAGTTTCTTACATCGAATGGTAAATACTTTTCGGTATAGATGCGTATAGTATTAACCCAGTTTCCTTTGCTGTCGTAAGAAACTTTAAATCTTATGCTATCTTTTTCAAAGAAAGCTATATATCCGTTAGTTATTTTGCTCTAATTTTCGTTCGGTGTGTGATCAAATCTTCTGATAAAATCCCTGATAGCCATCGAGTTGATATCATTAATATAGCCTGAGTTCACGGCAGGAAATAAGGAACGAACCTCTTCAGAAGATGACGGTGACATTTTCAACCAATCTTTAATCCTCTTTTGTGAATTAATCCTCGTTTGTGAAAAACCCGGGTAGGTGATCGCCAATACCAGCACAATTGACGAAAAAATCAAAATCGGCAGAAATAGCCTTTTTACATTTTTATGCTTTGTGTAAATATGATTTACAGGCCTCTTGGCTGTTTTTATTTCTTTTTCCATTTCCTTTGGTTTATTAGTGAATAAATAAATGAAGCATAACTCTAAATTATTTCAACCTGTGTCTGATAGAAAGCAAAAATGAGCAGCATGGAGAAATGAAGGATAATTTGTTGAAACGAAAGAATAGTTCGAAAAAAAGAGAAGCGATATTTATTCAGACTTATAATCAGGCGAAATTTGATTTTATTTATGCAAAAATTTTACTTTCTGCTAACTGCTCAGTGTGATCAACCAATGGTACTTCCTGAAGTTCATCTGAACATTACCAATATATTTCCTGTGAAATAAAATTTAGTTTCAATAAAAGATGTGAATCAAAATTGCATTTATAATGTAACTTTAAAAGGGTTTTTTAAAAGCGGCTTTTCAGGAAATTATTTTTAACTCATTCCAAACCGTTCATAAAAACTATATGCTGCAGGGTAAAAAATTGATAACCTTTCTTACTGTTGCATTACTTGCTTCTGTTACTCTGGCACAACATCCTGACTTCAAAAGGATAGACAGTTTAAGGAAAATTTTACCAACAAAGTATGGTATAGAAAGGATAGATTGCATCAATGCAATTGGTATAGAATACTGGTGGCCGTCCATGACTGCCGCCGACACCATTTCCACTTGGGCCAATCTTGGCTATAAAGAGGCTGACGCCATAAACTATATCCCGGGAAAAGCGACGTCAATAATGCTTCTCGGAGTGGCAGAAATTTTTAGAAAACATTTTAATAATGGTGAAAATTATCTGCGGCAGGCTCTTGGCTTGTTTGAAGCGCTTCGAAGTAATTTTGGGATTGGGTGGTGCAATGTCTGGCTGGGTCAGGCATTATATAGCCAGAATAAATTTGATGAAGCCCTAGAATGCCAAAAAATATCCATTTTCTTTTTCGAAAAATCAGATGACCGCGAAGGAGAAGGAAAGGCATGGTCGTGGGCGGGAATGACTTATGCAATTTTGGGAGATTTTGACAGCAGCTTTTATTATACTAGCAAAAGCCTGATGATTCGGCAGGAAATGAGTGATCATAATTGTGTAGTATTATCATTTATCAATATCGGCCAATTATATAAAGTTGCAGGTGCCTATAAAGATGCGCTGGATTACTATCACCAGGCATTTTTCTATGCAAATGCCCACAATGTAAAAAGTCCTACTATTAGCGCCACTTATCATGACCTGGTTGGCACCATATACCGTTTAAAAAATTTTCCCGATTCTTCCTATTATTTTTTGCAGACCTCCATAAATGATGATTCAGCAAATGAAATGACACATGTTAGCCTTGGTGAAACGCTGTTGATGAAGAGTCAATACGATTCAGCGCTAACAATCTTTCTAAAACCTGTTGCCGGTTTCAGGAAGGGAAATGACCGATGGGATTTGATGAGGGTACTTATGGATGCAGCTAAAGCATATTTGCAAAAACAGAATGATAAAACTGCGCTTTCATACGCACTGGAATCATATTCAATTGCAAAACAGTCCGGAGCAAAGCAATTCGTACTAGAAGGATCCATGCTACTTGCTAAACTCTACAACCAGCTTCATAGAAATGACAGCGCCTATTGGTACCTTCAGAAATTTACCTCATTGAAAGATTCTATTGTTAACAGTCAATTTCGCTGGAAGCTCTCTAATTATAAAGAACAGGCAGATTATAAAAGCAAGAATGATCAGCTTACACTCCTGGATAAAGACAATAAGATTTTGGACAAAGACAATAAGATTAAAGAAGAGAAGTTGAAGCAAGAGGCTTTGCTAAAATGGATTCTTTTAGCGTGCCTGTTGATTGCTGTATTGTCAGGTTTTATGATTTACAAAAATTTTGCGCTTAAAAGAAAGAATGAGAAACTGGAAAGTAAAAATAAACAGGCAGAACTTCAGCAACACGTTATGGAACTGGAAATGCAGGCGTTAAGGGCGCAAATGAGTCCTCATTTTATTTTTAATTGTCTGAGCTCTATTAATCGTTTCATTCTTAAAAACGAAACGGAAGCGGCTTCTAATTACCTTACCAAATTTTCACGTTTAATTCGCACCGTATTAACCAACTCCAAAAAACCTTTCATTAGTCTCGAGGATGAACTCGAAATGCTTTGCCTTTACCTGGATATGGAGAAACTACGCTTTAAGGACTCATTTGATTATAGAATTACGTTTATCAACTCCATCGACGACAGCAATGTTTTCATTCCCCCTCTCCTTTTGCAGCCATTCGCTGAAAATGCAATCTGGCATGGATTGATGCATAAAGAGGGCCAGGGACATCTTGAAATTGAACTCAGTGTTCATGAAAACGTACTAACTTGTTCCATTGCTGACAACGGTATCGGCAGAAGCAAAGCTGCGGAATTTAAAAGCAAATCTGCGGAAAAACAAAAATCCCTCGGTTTGCAAATTACAAATGAAAGGCTCGCACTCCTTAATAAAGATTCAGGAATTCAAACGGATTTCAGCATCGAGGACATTTTTGACGACAACGGACGGTCGGGCGGCACTAGGGTGATTATAAAAATGCACTATAGAGAATTAAAGGAAGTTGGCTCTTATACCTGACAAATAAAATTAATGATAACAGCTACCATAGTTGATGATGAGCCCTTTAGTTGTGAAGCTTTGGCAACATTGCTTGAAAAATATTGTACGGAGGTAACGGTTATGGATATATGTTATTCAGGAGCCAGCGCTCTCCGGTCGATTAAGGAAAAAAAACCCGATATTCTCTTCCTTGATATTGAAATGCCGCATATGAATGGATTTGAATTGCTGGAAAAATTGTCCGAAGTAAATTTCAAGTTAATTTTTACAACCAGTTACGACCAGTACGCCTTAAAGGCAATTCACTTTAGTGCATTGGAATACTTATTAAAGCCAATTGATAAGGATGAATTACAGAAGTCTGTACAAAAAGCAGTAAGTACCAGCAATCCGTTACCTCAGCAAATAGAAATTTTGTTACAAAAATTACAACAGCCGGCTATTAGCATCAATAAAATAGCCATTCCAACTATGGAAGGCTTACAAATGATTTTTGTTGAAAACATAATCAGTTGCCGTGCAGATAGCAACTATACAATTTTGTTTTTAAAAAATAAACAGAAAATAATTGCTTCGCGTACATTAAAAGATATTGAAGAAATGTTGGAAGATTATTCTTTTGCAAGAGTTCATCATTCCTTTATTGTTAATCTCAATGAAGTGGAAAAATATGTAAGAGGCGAAGGCGGCTATTTGCTAATGAGCGATGGAACAACCGTGGATGTTTCCCGAAGCCGCAAAGAAATGCTCTTAAAAAAACTCCAGGGAGAATGAGAAATTAAAAACCTCTTAATAGAGATTTCCGCAAGGTACACATCCAAAACCGCAAACTAAAAGCTACAACTACTAATTGCTAAATAATGCCAGCCAATGCAAGTATTAAAAATTATCTTTAATTGGGATTTTCTAGAACTTCATTTTAAACTAATAAAATTGCTGCAATGAAAAATCTGATCATCTTCTTATGCCTTTGCATATTTTCCGTAAGTGTTTACCCACAAGGCTGCATCATCGTTCGCAATGTTTCAGGGCTGGGACAATATAACGTAACCAGCAAATCATTTTCAACGTCCGACTGGCAACTCAGCATCAATAACCGATACTTTAGGGCCTATCGCGATTATAAAGGAAAAACGGATCTTAAAACCCCTCCACCCAATCAGAATGTTATTAATTCTTTTTCAATGGACTTTGGTGTTACCAGGTTTTTGCCAAATGGGTGGTCCCTTGACTTAGGTTTCCCCATTTCAGCAAACAGCCGTGCGACGAATTCGGAACATGGCGGCACAAATACCGCCAGGCATACAACAAGTGCCTTTGGGATGGGCGATCTGCAGTTTACTGCATTGAAATGGCTGTTGAAACCTTCTGATAAACAAAGAGGCAATATTCAGGTCGGATTAGGAATTAAGTTCCCAACAGGAGATTTTAAAAAACAAGGATATTTTTACAGAAACGATACGACAAGAATATTATCAACGCTTAACCCCGCGATACAACTAGGTGACGGGGGAACAGGAATTATTGCAGAATTAAATACTTACTATTTTCTCGATTCAAAAAAAAGGATCAGCCTTTACGGCAACTTTTTTTATCTCGTAAATCCCACCGATATAAATGGCACCCAATATACCCAGGGCAGACCTGAGACACCCGCAAACATTTTACTCGGTGCTTATGATGTTAGCGTGATTGATGTATTCTCCATACGGGCAGGAATAACCTATGACGTAAAAAACTGGGCATTTTCAGCAGGCATTAGGGATGAGGGTGCTCCGGTCTATGATTTAATTGGAAAAAGTGATGGGATACGCCGTTCCGGCTATACGCTTTCAGCAGAACCTGGTATCATCTATAAATTTAAAAAGGTATCTATTTATAGTTATCTTCCTTTCCTGCTTTCGCACGAGGTAAAACAAAGTGCTCTTGACAAAATAATAACAAAGCAAACAGGGATCTATACCAGTGGTGCCGGTGGTTCGGGTGATTACCAGGTTTTTATTGGGGCTCAGTTTCAACTATAATTTTTTTTATTAATTCAGTCAAAAATTTCGAAAGATTATATTAATTAGGAAATTGATGTTAACTAACGATCAGGGTTAATTGCAGTTGGGCATGTGTTTAATGCAAAACACCCTTTGGTAAGATTTTACCAGAGGGTGTCTGTGTTTAATGCCAAAAATATTTATTAAATATACCGGTTAACAATATTTTCGAGATATTCCTGTCTGCCGCTTATTTGTTCGGGTTCGCCTGTTTCAATAGCGTATGCCCGAAGATCTTCCATTGATAATTTACCATCTTCAAATTCTTTTCCTTTACCGCTATCGAAAGAAGAATACCGATCCTTGCGAAACTTTTTAAAGTCTGATTTTTCAAGAATTGCATCCGCGGTGATCAATGCCCTTGCGAATGTATCCATTCCGCCAACATGGGCATAAAACAAATCAGCCTTATCAGTTGATGAACGACGAATCTTTGCATCGAAGTTGATGCCGCCGCCTTTTAAACCACCAGCTTCCAGGAAAACCAGCATTGCTTCTGTTAATTCATTAATATTATTAGGGAACTGATCTGTATCCCATCCATTCTGATAATCGCCACGGTTAGCATCTAACGATCCAAGCATACCCGCATCTGCAGCTACCTGCAATTCATGCTGAAATGTATGTCCGGCAAGAGTGGCATGGTTCACCTCAATATTAATTTTAAAATCATTCAATAAATCATACTGACGCAAAAAACCAATTACGGTTTCGCAATCGTAATCATATTGATGTTTCGTTGGTTCCATTGGTTTCGGTTCAATAAGGAAAGTACCTTTGAAACCATTTCTCCTGGCATAATCTTTAGCGGTATGCAGAAAGCGGGCAAAGTGTTCTTTCTCCCTTTTCATATTGGTATTCAAAAGAGTCATGTATCCTTCCCTGCCTCCCCAAAAAACATAACCTTCACCACCCAACTCAATCGTAGCATCGATGGCCGCTTTCACCTGTGCAGCCGCATGAGAAAGTACACGAAAATCCGGGTTAGTTGAGGCACCATTCATATAGCGGGGATTGGAAAAAACATTTGCTGTTCCCCATAATAACCTTACGCCACTTGCTTTTTGCTTCTGCTTTGCATATTCAACCATTGTTTGTAGCCTTTTATCATTGTCTGCGACATCGGTACTATAATCTATCACATCAACGTCGTGAAAACAATAAAAAGGCAAATTCATTTTAGTAATGAATTCAAACGCAGCGTCCATTTTATCTTTTGCTCTTTCGATGGGATCGCTTTTTTTGTTCCATTCAAAAACGTGGGTTCCCGGGCCAAATGGATCACTCCCTTCGTTTACGAATGAATGCCAATAAGCGCAGGCAAAACGCAAATGCTCTTTTAATGTTTTCCCTGCCACGACTTTATTCTCGTCATACCAACGAAACGCCAATGGGTTATCACTTTCCGGGCCTTCATACTTAACCTGGCCCAATCCTTTAAAGTATTCCTTTTCTCCTAAGATTATTTCCATAATTGATTATTGATTAAATTTATGATTGTTATAAAAAAATTGAAACCCACTGCAATATTGCGCTTACTAAATTAAGAAAGATCGGTAAAGTTCATGATCTTTCTTTAAAAACCCTTCAGTTTAATAACTTGCATCTTGTATCAACAAATGTCGCTGTCATATCAAGAATGTTATTAACCTCCCATAAGCCCTACTATAAAATAATTCACCAGATTTAGGTTTGCCTGATCTATCGTTAAGTCTTTCGTTTTTTGTTCGCGAATACATAATTATTCCTGACGCATTCCTTTTATGCACTTCTTCAGACAGCAAAAAACCTTGCCAAAATATTTCCGGATTACACTTTAACGTGGCAATCGTAAACAATAGTTGAATTAAATAAAATCTAAAGTACCAATTTATTTCTGAATAGTAATCGGTTGCATGTTTTTTTTTAAAAGGATATCTTATTTTTATACTAAATCAAAAAGAGAAGTGAAAGAAAAAAAAGAGGTAACCATCTACGATATAGCCGATAAACTTGGGGTATCGACCGCTACTGTAAGTCGTGCACTCCAAAATAATCCGTCCACCAGCCTGTCAACGCGTAAGAAAATTAACGCACTGGCAGAATCAATGGGTTATCGCCCTAATCTTTTCGCCAGCAGCCTGCGATCTCAAAAAACCCATACCATTGGGGTTATCCTTCATGAATTAAACAGTTCTTTCATTACTTCGGTATTAGCAGGCATTGAGAAAATTGCCAGTGAAGCAAAATATAATCTCATAATTGTTCACTCCGCCGAAAGTGTGTCGCTGGAAAAAGTGAATGCCCTCAATCTGTTTAATAAGCGTGTTGATGGAATTATTGCTTCGTTATCTTTTGATACTGAAAACCTGTCGCATTTTGAACAATTTCAAAATAAGAACATACCAGTTGTTTTTTTTGACCGCGTTTTTGAGAAGGGGGATGATGCGAAAGTTATTATCAACAACTTCCAGGCAGGGTATGATGCCACGGCACACCTCATAGAGCAAGGTTGCAAACGGATCGCCATTATAACTTCCAGTTTAAGACGAAATGTGTATTCAGAACGAACACGCGGTTATAAACAAGCTCTTTTAGATCATCATCTGAAATTCGACGAGAAACTTATTATTGTAGACGGCCTGAAAGAAGAAGACGCCATTAGATCTGCAAAACATATTTTGTCCATGAAAACATTGCCCGATGGCATTTTTATAACAAACGATTTTTGTGCGGCGGTGGTGATGCAGGTTTTGAAAGATGCCGGCGTTCAAATTCCACGCGATATTGCCATTGTTGGTTTTAACAACGACAATATTGGTAAAGTGGTTAGTCCGAAACTTAGCACGATAAATTATCCGGGCTTTGAAATGGGGAAGGTGGCAGCGCACAACCTCATCAACCATCTGAAAGGTGTATGGGATTTGAGTCTTTCGAGTACTGTTGTAATAAAATCTGAATTGATTGTAAGAGAATCCTCTTTAAAAAATGCAGGCACCGCTAAAAAGTAATAGGTAAGTTGGGATGATATCGTTTGCCGTGGAAGATTAAAAAAAAGAAGGATGTAGAAACACCCTTCCACTACTTGATATAGTTCGAGAAAAAATAATTAACCAGAGATATCGTAAAATAACTTGTTGCTAATTCCTTTAACTTCCAGTGATATAAATGAGTCGTCTCAACTGCAAATGCCATAGAAAGTACTATTTGATAATACAGTCATTACCTTCCTGATGTCAACTTTCCTCAAACTTCCTTACAATTAGTGTAGATCTGACAATTATTATCGAAGGTAATTAGTTT
>NZ_JBMQQG010000049.1:0-4248 GCF_057362405.1 Ginsengibacter sp. | reverse complement strand
TATTTTTTGATATGCGTCCATTTGGCCATTCTTAAATTAAAAGCAGAGTAATTGATGAGTACTACTGCATCGGGTTGGAAGCTTTCAATATCTTCTTTACAGAATGTAAAATTCTTCATGATGGCGGGAAGATTTTTAACTACCTCAGCAAAACCCATAAACGCCAATTCCCTGTAATGCTTTGCCAGCGTGGCGCCGGCTGCTTCCATCTTATCGCCTCCCCAGCCGCGGATTACGGCACTGGCGTCCAGCTTTTTTATTTCTTTAATTAGATTGCTGCCATGTAAATCGCCGGAAGCTTCCCCTGCAATGATGTAATATTTCATTCTTCTGTTGAAATGTAATGAAGATTTAAAGATAGTTAGAATTGATTAGGTTGAATGAAATAGACCTTTGGCACCTTTTCGCCAAGCTGCGTTAAAACACAGGTAAAAACCGGGAATAAAATTCTTGTCTTACAAAGAAATACATCTACTTTTAATTTTCAAACCAAAACTAAAAGTCATGAGAAAGTTAATTTCAATTATTACCCCCCCCCATTTTTCTTTTTTTAATACTTTTTGTTTCCTGTACTAAAGTGGATATGAATCCGCAAAATTCCCAGGAATTAGTTTCATCTTCAAATGCAAAACCGCTTGTTGTACAATGTAACCCCGGTTATCACTGGGATTATTACTGGAAAAAATGCATAATTGATTGTCCGACGGGATATCATAATGATTCCATAACAGGAGCATGTGTTCTTAATGGTGGTACCCCGCCGATAATTATTTCCTACGCAGGTGTTAATATATCTTATTATACTACAAGTCATTTGTTAAGTTTTAATAGCTCATCCGATGTAAACACTGTTCTTAACCAGTTAGATTCTGATTATGAAGCTTATAATACAACTTATGAAAACCAGTACCCAAATGCGACGGCTCTCCAGTTAGATAGTTTGGACAGCGTAAATAATTTTGATCAACTTCACACGTATAAGAATTTCGAAGCAAAATTTGCTGGATATACATCTCAAAGATCGGTTTTTGACAATAATGAAACAACCTGGTTGAACAATAATATGACTGGGAGCGATCCTGATAGTCTGGACTTTACAGTTGATAATTCTGATAATGCGATTTGTAATAACCATTATCAGTTCATGATTGCTGGCACTACTTATCAATGGACGTCAACAGGATTAATTACAGTCGGCGGTCTTCAATCGTTGGTCGTAAATAGTCCGAGCAGCACCTCTTGTTTTTCTAATTACAGAGGAATATCGCCACAATGGTTTGTAAGTACAGACAAAACAAGAAAATGTAAGCTGAAAGTTGCAGTTAATGACTGTATATTTAGAGGAGAGGCCAAGGCGCACGTTAAGAGTTTTCGGATAAAATCTAACGGAAAGCGGATACGATCAAGGCTATCCCTTAATACAAGGCTTTTAGGGCCTCTTCTTCTCAATCAGGCTTGTAACTTGTATAAGAATGTAGACCAAATCAAGCCCGCCCAAGGTTATTATAAAAGATTCGAATTAAAAATTATTTGTAGAGTGCCGGGTGGAGATGCTTACATAAATATTAATACTTTCACAGGTTTTTTCAATAGCGACGTTTCGGGGCTTTCAGGGTCAATACTTCTGTAATACTATTTCGTGTTAATTTAAAAGTTGGGATGCAAAGTTGACATGATAACTTTACCTAGTGGTATACTGTGGCACAAGATGCGATACGATGGCCATATCGGGAGAATTTTACAAGTGATAAATTCTCTTCCAATTTCTAAATTTTAATTATTTGTCTATTAGATTACAATAATTATCTTGTTACATTAATAATATCTGATACATGAAAATAGGAATTCGTTTTAGTTTGAAAATTATAATAGTTTTTATGTTGACGGCTAATTATCCAGATATTATATTTTCCCAAGTCCGAAGTGGTTATAGCATTGACTCTTTGCCCAGCACCAGGAAATATCCTCGCCGTTCATTATTAGGCCTTTCTATATCGCCCTATATTGTTAACAAAGCAAAAGCTACTCCACAATCAGGAGCCTATCACCTTAAAACGATCTACAAACATGGATTTGAAGCGGGGGCTGATTACCATATCTACATCAACAATAGCTATTCCGTAGTAGTAGGGCTGCACGGTGGTGCTTCGGCTACGAATTACAAGCTTTTTATTCCCGGAAGCGACTTTAATCCAAGTATTGGTGGCAATTGGAATGAGTATGGGATAGCTGAATGGGCATATTACATGAGCGTTCCCATTTGGATACAAAAGCGTTGGTTTACGGGAAGTAATGGTTTTTGGAATGTTGTTGCAGGTGTTAATGTCAGGTATTATCCCATGCGATATAGTCCCTATGGTCTTGGAGAGAATATATCAGACGTAAATGGCAATCAAATAAATTTACTGGAAATAAACGCCACAATGGGAAACAATTTGCGCCCATGGCTCAATTATAACATAGGAGGAGGTTACTCGTTATTGCTTCGAAATCATAATTACGTGCAATGCAATCTGGTGGCTAATTTTTCTGATAAGAAAATAATAGATGGAACCTACCAGATAAATGTTAGCGGCAAGCCACAAAGTACCGGAACTTTCTCCGCTAACATGTCTTATGTGGGTTTATCATTCAGTTACACCTCCACAGGCACCAACAAAAGGCTTCATAAGTTTTTAGAGGAAAAAATGAAAAACAGTAATTGAGCTTTAGAATCATTTTAACAAGAAATATTGAAGAAGAAATCAGGAAAGACAATAAGCGAAATTCAAATCTATGAGGTTGATCCGCCAGATTACAGTTGGGTTATTACTAGGAATCATTTTTTATTGCATTCTTCTGCTACCAGCTTTTGCACAGCAGAATAATTTTATAAAAAAAAACATCCCAAAAGTTCTCTTCCGTGGTTCCTGGTTCGGCTTTTATTTAAGCCCCTACAGTACAGAAAAAGGAAAACCTGTAAGCCAATCGGGTCCCTATTCAATGGGCGCCTCAAATGTAAGTGGTATCGAGGCCGGCGTTAATTATTTCATTAATTTTAATAAAGACTACTCCTTACTAGTGGGTGCTCATGTTGGATTCGGTGGAAGAAATTTTAAATTGTTTATTCCAAAATCTGATTTCACCCCGAACCTGCAAGATGATATCAATTTCCGGGGACGTCTCACTAAAGATTATGGTATTTACCTTTCCGCGCCGATATGGTTTGAAAAGAGATGGGCTGCGAAAAACAATTCAACCTGGAATGCAGATGCCGGGATAAATATACGCTTCGATCCGGACGAAGCGATTTATATTTATGACTACGGTGGATTAGATGTAAATAGCCAATATGTGCCGGTGCTCGATCTGGAAGGTTGGGTTGGAAATAATTTAAAACCGTGGCTAAACTACAATATTAGCGGAGGATATTCTTTTTTTCTTTCTAATTATAATTTCCTTCGGATAAACTTGCTCGCAAACTTTTCAGCAACAAAAGTTGTGAACTTTAACTATACCATCGATGTTACCGGCAAAACCCAAAGCACAGGAACCTATTCAGCCAACCTATCTTATGTAGGGCTATCAATTAGTTATATTTTTACGGGAGCGAACAGGCGGCTGTTAAAATTATATGAAAGGAATGCCAACTAACGGTAACGGGAAACTAAGATATTGAAGAAATCGAATTTAATAATACTTAAATATTAACGCAATAACAGCATAAACAACCGTAACCAAAAAAATTCCTTTAGCTGTTTTATCGCGGTGACCATTAATATAAACGGTAAAGAGTAATGCATTGGCAAATAATGATACACTTATGAAAACGGTTATGAGGTTGGGATTCAGTTTAAGCCATTGAATCATTTCCGAAATACTGAAAGCGCTATACCGTGCCGTCTTAAATAACATGAAACCCAATAAAGGTGCAATAAGACCAAGCACTAGCCCAAAAACAAAGTTGTCTTTTTTGAATATCATAATACGTCCCAGGTTTTTTCTAATTCTTTTTTCAGCTCATAATTCGTAAGATCAAACTGAACGGGAACCACACTTACATAATTATGCTCGAGTGCCCATACATCCGTGTCTTCGCCCGTGTCAAAATTTTTAAATTCGCCCGTTAGCCAGTAATATTTTTTCCCATGCGGGTCAAGACGTTCATCAAAATCTTCATCATATTTTGCATACGCCTGTTTCGATACTTTTATCCCATTCATTTCATTCAAGGGGACCGAGGGTATATTCACATTTAATAAAAGATGC
>NZ_JBMQQG010000048.1:0-16243 GCF_057362405.1 Ginsengibacter sp. | reverse complement strand
CAGTTTAAGTGTTACCGTGCGATTGTCAATGGCACCACTTGCTTTAATAGTGAAGCTCTTTTCAAAAGATGAATCTTTTTTGAAATCATTACCCAGCAATGAAATATAAACCCTGGCTGTTTTACTTGTGGTGTCAATGTCATTCTTAAAAATGATTTCTGTTGGTTTGTCAAAAACAAATTCAACTTTCCGGCTTTTAGAGATAAAGCTTACATCTCCGGCTGTAAATGTTTTATTTATTCTAAGACCGGGCACATAAGTTCGTGGCGCTCCAACACCATGTTGATTTATAATAGCGCTGGTATAATCTGCTAACGGCAAGGCCACCACGAAAAATGCAACATCTTTCTCTATACCCTTTGAAGAAACTACCACATTTACATTTGCGGTCCCCGCCTTGCCATCTTCAATAGTCTCGATGAAGTATACACTATCAATTTTTGTTGTAACAATTTGTTTATTGCCATCACGCAAGTACTTAGGCTGTTGCCGTTCCTGTGCTGTCGATTTTATTGCAGACCAGTTATTGCTAACCAAAGAAAGATTAGTTTCAAACGGGATTAATTGCCCGCCGGCACGAATACCAGCCATATTTCCCCAGGGCTCAACCTCCGCCTGGGCAATCCCCGCACAGTGAAATGCAGTTAGCATCATGCAAATAAGAAAAGCTTGAACCGGGTACCTGGTAAAGGAAAGGATCGGCCCTGAAAGTTTACCCTCATTTTGTATGCTGCTCATCACGATAATTTATTACGGGATGAAAGGTAAGCCATAGACCGCTTCAGTAAGTAATATTGTTACAAAAAGAAAATAGATGATTGCAAACATTATCACCTGGGTTTTTCTCCTGGCAAAATAATAGCCAACAAATGGAAGAATCTGAAAAGAATGCATCCCAAAGAAATGTGATACACGGAGATCTCCATACTCTTGGCTCCAATTTACAAAAGGCAATCCGGGCGAGCCATCCTTTGCGCCGATAGTGTGACCCATATTTCCAACTATTACCCAACCTTCCAACGCAAATAATATGAAAAGTATCAATCCAAGCCTTATTGACAGCAGGTATGGTTTGGAAATATTAAATTCCTTTTGCAAAAAAAATAACAAACAGATGTAGGCTGTCCACATTACGAAAATAGTAATTGAAGCACCCATGATACTAAATAAAATTCCATTGAAAGGAGTGCTCACATTAAAATGGGATTGCTGTCCTCTTGCAGATTGAAATGAAATAATGATCATTTCAACAGTCAACGTTATCACAACTACCCAGCTATATATCTTCACTTTCTTTTGTTTATTGAGGTACCATGCCAGCCAGCTTATTGTCCATGCAACAATTCCGATTGATACATAAAATTTCATCGGCTTTATCCAGGCATTAATGCCAAGGATAGTCGTCTTATCAAAGAAGCTCACAATAAAACAAATAAAGAAACCGGTAAACATTAACCAACCGAAGTAATACAGTATGACGTTTCTTTTTTTAAGTTCATCAAAAAAACTTTTCATTGTAGTCAATTTAAAAAATTAGCAGGAAAATATTTTTGGTAGCGACAATGCGTATGATAATATAAAGCAACAATCCCGCGGGCCCTAACATAAATGTAAAAAATAAACACGGAGTTATCAACCAGTGATTGATATAATGCAAATGCGCATTGCGTGAAATGAATACACCAGTTACCAAATCGACGGCGCTAAGGCAACGATGTTGCATAGTATAAAAATATTCCCGGAATTCGTAATAATCATTCCCACCAACGAAATTGAAATATTTCTTTAAATAACAAGGCAAGAGACAATGGTGAGCCCTGAAATGGCAAAAGGTTTACTCAATATTTTGTTAATCGTAGTCACGTTATGGTATGATAGTAGTCATAGATGTAGTTCGTGAATGTGATTATTTTAGTAAGAACAGGATGAGGTTCGCACCGACACACGATCCCAAAAAGACCTATATGTATATCCCCTCGATACGAAAACAGTATAAAGAAACTTTGCAGACACTTCAGGCCTATGAAGCCGCGGTAAACGAAGCAGCAATTGTATCGATTACTGATTTAGAGGGTAAGATTCTTTATGTCAATACTAAGTTCACTGAGATATCAAAATACGCCGCCGGGGAACTTATCGGAAAAACTCACAAGATCATCAATAGCGGTTATCACACTGATGATTTTTTTAAAAACATGTGGCAAACAATTAGTAAAGGCCATCACTGGAGGGGCGAAATAAAGAACAAAGCAAAAGATGGCAGTTACTATTGGGTAGATACCGTTATCACTCCTGTGCTTGATCACAAAGGGAGAATTTTCCAATACCTTTCTGTTCGTAACCTGATAACACTCCAAAAAGAACATGAAGAAAAGCTAATTCGCATTCAAACCGAAATTATAAAAAGAGAACAGCAATTGAAAGATGCCCAGGAAGTCGCCAAAACGGGTAGTTGGCATCTCACTATTCCAGAAAACATCCTCGAGTGGTCCGATGAAACTTACCATATTTTTGAAATCCCAATTGGAACGCCTATGACCTTCGAGTCTTTCCTTGAGAGGGTAACTGTTGAAGACCGTGGAATGGTGAACAAAAGCTGGCAAAAGGCACTAAAAAGCGGCAAGTATGAGATTGAACATAGAATTACAACACAAAAAGGTGAAAAATGGGTGAGTGAACGTGCCCGCTTTGAGTTTGATAAACCAGGCATCGTTAAGACCGCACTAGGTACAGTGCAGGATATAACGGAAAAAAAGAAAATAGAAGATTCTCTCAGGAAATCTGAAAGCCTTTATAGAAGCCTTTTTAACGACAGCCCTTTTGCTATTGGCATATTAGATAAGAAAAGTTTGCAATTTTTAGAAGTAAATAAAACCGCTACTCAACTGTATGGTTATTCAAGAGAGGAGTTTCTGAAATTTACCGCTTTTGACATAAGGGAGTCCGGAGATCATGAAAAATTGAGAAATCAACTGTTAGGTGGAAATTATAGCAATGATAAAACAATCAGATCGCACAAAAAAAAGAATGGAGATATTTTGATGGTAGAACCTTCTATAACTGAAATAATCTATAATGGCAAACAAGCCTACCTGATTGCGATAGCCGATGTCACCGATAAATTAAAAATACAGGCGGAACTTAATTTGGCAAAGGCGATGAGGCAAAAAGAAATAATGGAAGCGCAGGATCAAAGCCGTTCAGAGATAGGAAGGGAACTACATGACAATATCAATCAGTTGTTAGCCGCCTCAACCCTTTATTTTAAAAGTTTACATATCACTTCGGAGAAAGATAAGTTGCTAAAAGAAAAGGGCATTGAAATCATCGCTACCGCGAATGAAGAAATCAGGAGATTGTCTGCTTCATTAGTTTCTCCTACTTTGTATAACAGGAGTTTAAAGGAATCCATTGAGTACTTTTCAAAAAGCTTTGAGCTAATAAACGTTAACATTGAGATCGACATAAATATTTTAGAAGATAAATTGCCGGAGGGTCTTAAGATCAATATTTATCGTATAATACAGGAACAGTTCAACAATATTATAAAATACGCTGAAGCAACAAAGGTGAATTTTACGCTTAACCAATCAGCCAATTTGGTAACCTTGAGAATAACCGATAATGGCAAAGGTTTTGATTTGAATGAAAAAAGCAAGGGAATTGGCCTTACCAATATTTTTTACCGCGCCGAAGCGTATAATGGAAAGATAAATATTGAAACAAGCGCAGGAAATGGATGTAAACTTACTATTGAATTCGTATTGCCAGGCGAGACATCGCCCTGATAGCCATTCCCAGCTAGTTACAATCTATTTTATCTCACCTTTCTTTAGCTGTTTCACTGCATGATCGCAAGCCCTTGCAGTTAAGGCCATGTAGGTAAGCGATGGATTTTGACAGGCAGTTGAAACCATACAAGCCCCATCAGTAATAAATACATTCGGCGCATCATGACATTGATTGAACTTATTTAAAACGGAGGTCTTTGGATCGTTGCCCATGCGTGCCGTTCCCATTTCATGAATGGTCATTCCGGGTACCGAAGGATCGGTAACTTCTGAAACCCAGGTTGGGCCAGCGCTTGTAAGCATTTCTTTAGCCGAATTTATCATGTCATCTCTCATGGCCTTTTCATTTTCGCCGTATTCCATTTCGATGCTTAAAAGTGGAAGTCCCCATTTATCTTTTTTTGTTTCATCGAGGTAAACGCGATTCTTATAATCCGGCAAGCATTCGCCAAAGGCAAACATACTTGCCTGCCAGTCGCCGGGTTCAGATAAGGAGTCTTTCCAATCAGCACCCGCCCCGGCAGCATGATAACCTCTTGTCCAGTCTCCTCTTGAAACATATACTTCATAAGCAAAACCTCTCGCATATTTCCTGTCACGTTCTTTTAAGTTTTGAAATCTTGGCACATAAACAGAAGTTGATCTTTGGCCAAAATAATATTGATCTCTCAAAATGTCATAACCGGCTGCAGCTCCCGGTCCGGAATAATGATCCATAAGGTAATGCCCCAGAACACCGCTGTCATTGGCAAATCCATTTGGAAATCTTTCTGAAGTTGATTGCATTAAAATTTTTGTAGTTGCTAATGCAGATGCGTTTAAAAAAATAACGGGAGCAAAATATTCAAAGGTCTCCATTGTTTCAGCATCAATAATTCGGACACCGGTAGCTTTATTTTTTTGTTTATCCCATATAATACTTTGCACTACTGAAAACGGACGCAAGGTAAGATTGCCTGTTGCATAAGCCGCCGGCAAAGTAGAAGAGTTACTGCTGAAATAGGCGCCATAAGGGCATCCTCGGTGACAAAGATTTCTTGACATGCATTTACCTCTACCATTATGCGGCTGCGTTAGTACCGCCATCCGGCTCTGAATTAAATTTCTTTCTTTATATTTTTCTTCAATACTTTTCTTCAAATGCTTCTCAAGGCAATTCATTTCGAAAGGAGGAATGAATTGTCCATCGGGTAACTGAGGTAAGCCTTCATTCTTTCCACTTACACCAATAAAACGTTCTACATAATCATACCATGGCGCAATATCTTTATAACGGATAGGCCAATCAATGCCCACACCTTCTCGCATGTTTGCTTCAAAATCCAAATCACTCCAGCGAAAAGTATGCCTGCTCCAAAGCAACGATTTACCGCCGACCTGGTTGCCCTGCGTCCACCAAAATGGCTTTGCCTGCTCGTAAGGATGCTCCGTATCTTTTACAAAAAAGTGTTTATCATCCTGCCCGAAATGATACACTTTGCTTTGAACCGGATAGGTTTCCAAATCTTCCTGTGTGAGCATATTTCGATTTGGAATTTCCCACGGATCGAGATTAGCAGTAGGATAATCCTGCACGTGTTTTACATCACGGCCTCTTTCCAACAGCAGTGTCTTCAATCCCTTTTCGCAAAGTTCTTTTGCGGCCCATCCGCCTGAAATGCCCGAGCCTACTACAATTGCATCGTACATGTTTTATTTTTTATTTACGGGAATATCTTTTACCAGTAAAGCAGAAATGTTTTGGCCAATGCCTTCCCGCCTTTTTTATAAGGAATGCAAGCTTCGTAATCTCCGGGAACTTTTACATAGTTCAATGCCTTCGTCATTCCTTCCTGCGATGTAAAGTAACCTATCAAAGCCAGTTTTTTTATTATTCTGAACCATGCTTTATCGACTTCATCTTTGTAAGCAGCCGCATCAATTATTTTTATCGTATTGAGTTTGTCTTCTATGGAAAGAGATGTAAATTTTCTGCCTTGCTGATCATTTAATTGTTGCAATCCTTTTTTTATTAATTGCTGATCGTTAGCGCTCATGCAATTTTCTACGACAAGGTCGATAAAGTAAGGCAATTGTATTTCCAATGCACCGGGCGTACCTGTTTTGGGAAACGTTGTATCTAACAGCAACTCCGTTAGTCGAAATTCATCATCAGAAAAAAAACCTGCACGTAACTTCTTTTGTTTGGTATTACAGGAAGAAATGAACTCACTAAGAACAGAAGGAAAACTGCTGTAAAGTGCAATAACACCTGCTTCTTTGAGCAAAAGACGGCGGTTCATATCAAGATTATTTAACCGAAATTATTTGGCTGGTATAATAACTAATGGCTTCAAAGAATGCCTCATTACTCTTTCTGCAACGCTGCCCATAAGCAGGTGTTTTAATCCCGTTCTGCCGTGGGTGCCCAACACAATTAAATCGGCTCCCCAATCATCAGCAATTTTTATAATCGTCTCAGAAGGTTTTCCGTCTTCCACAAAAGCAGTGACTTTAAAATCTTTAAACACTTTGTCAATAAGCATTTGCTGACTCCTTCTCAGTTCACCTTTCGACATATCCTCCAGTTCGTCTTGTGTAACTTCATCACCGCGCCTTACGAGCGAGATATCAATAACGCTTAACACTGCTATGTCTGCATCTAACTGTTTTCCTAATTGAAAGCCATTTAATGCAACCTTTTCTGAAATAGGCCCGTCGTCGACTGCTATAAGTATTTTTTTAACCGTGTTCATGTCAATATTTTTACGTGTTTGAATTTTATGATGCTAAGGTTCGTTTGCCCGTAGCATCCATTGCTCTTCAAATATAATTCAATCCAATATCTATCTTATCAAAAGCAATTTTAAAGAAATAAATTAAAAAATTAAAACTATAGTGGCCATTTACCACAGCATTTCAACAACTTCAAGTCGTAATTTTTATTATATCAAAGCTCATATACTGCCGCTTCGTAGGGCTGCAATGTATTATTTCCCTTTGACGGATTTGAATAATTATCCAGAAGCAATTTAGCCTTGCTCATATCTAACCCGGATTTAAAGTCAGCAATTTTACTTGTAAAATTTAAAAGTACCAGGAACTTCCTACCATCCATCTCTCTAGTGTAAGCGTACACGTTAGGGTTATCTTTATCGAGTAAAGTATACTTTCCATAAACGAGTGCAAGGTTTTCTTTGCGTAGCTTAACTACTTTCCTGAAATAGTTGAGACTACTGTTTGGATCATTTTCTTCCGCAGCTTCATTTATAGTTGTATAATTTTTATTTACTTCAATCCATGGCTTGCCGGTTGTGAATCCTGCATTGGCGGTATTATCCCATTGAAAGGGTGTGCGGCTATTGTCGCGGTCAGTAAACGCCATTTCTTTCAAGAACTTATTAAGATCGGCGCCGGTGCTTTTAAGATGCAGGTATCGATTAATGGTAGGCATATCCCTGAAGTCTTCTATTTTGGTAAAGCCCGCGTTCGTCATTCCCAATTCATCCCCCTGGTAATAGTAAGGCGTTCCCCGCATGGTCATTATAAACGTCGTCAGCATTTCGGAAGATAAATTTCTATAGGCAGGACTGTCGTTGCCAAACCTGCTCACAAGCCTTGCCTGGTCGTGGTTGGCCAGAAAGATGGATAGCCAGCCATTATTGGCAAAGGCGCTGTCCCACCTGGTGAATACTTCTTTAAAATGCAGCAGGCTATAGCCTCCGGGTTTGGCAATATCAACGCCTTCAAAAGCGTAAGCCATATTTAATTCATGACGGCTGGAATCTACCAAATCATGCGCATCTTTGAACGAATTACCTGCTCCTTCTGCAACGCTCATTACATTATACTTACTTAAAACTTCTCTGTTCATCTCCTGCAGGTATTGATGCAGGTTACCCTGCATAGCATAATACAACGAAAAGTTTTTTTCAAAGCCTTTGGGGAATACTGGAAATGTAGTGTCTTTGGCTGCAAACTGGAACGCATCCAGACGGAAACCATCGATACCTTTATCGGCCCAGAACTTCATAATGTCAAATACTTCCTGCCTAACCTTGGGATTCTCCCAATTGAGATCCGGTTGCTTCCGTGAAAAATAATGCAGGTAATATGCATTGGTTGTTGAATCGTACATCCACGCATCGTTATTGATGTCAAATAAACTATACCTGTAAGGCGGTTTTCCCTTTTCGGCATTCCACCAATGATAGTAATTACGGTAAGGATTGGTTCTTGAACTGCGGCTTTGCTTAAACCATTCATGTTCGTCGCTACTATGATTAACTACCAGGTCCATCACCAGTTTAATACCTCGGCTATGCATTTCCGTTAGCAGCGAATCAAAATCTGCCATAGTACCAAAATCTTTCATAATGTTCCGGTAATCGCTTACGTCATAGCCATTATCATCATTGGGTGAAGAATAAATTGGATTGAGCCAGACAGTATTTATACCCAGGCTCTTAATGTAATCAAGTTTTGAAATAATGCCTTTCAGGTCGCCGACTCCATCTCCATCACTATCCTTAAAACTTCTTGGATAAATCTGATAAACAATGGCTTCTTTCCACCATTTTCTTCCAGCAATGCTGTCTGCATTATTAGCTACCCGGGTTGTTGTATTTGATTTACATGATGCAACCGTGAAACAGATAGCCGCAATCAAAAAAAGCAGGAGGGAATTTTTTCTTATCATATCAAAGCAATTTTTCGAAACTTAAATTTATGTTGTTTCCAAAACGTAAACGCTTATTAAAGTGAAAATGAAGCGTAACTGTAATTGATCGCAAGTATATGAATAAAAATCGATTTAAGTCAGCGTGCGACAGCTTTTGGCAACTGAGAGGTGAGCTTGTAGGCGGACACAGAAGCGGCGTTTTTAATTAATAGTTTTTAGTCAGTTCAATTGGCAAATAAATCAAGAGCCCCTGTTTTTCGAACAGGGGCTCCTGATTTTGAAGTTGTAAAATAATTGATTACTTAGGAAGCAATACGGTATCTATCACATGTATCACCCCATTGCTTTGATTAACATCTGCAATGGTAACCGTTGCTACGTTGCCACTCTCATCTGTAATCATTAGTTTCTTGCCTTTCATGGTAACATACAAATTTTCGCCCTGCACTGTCTTTAATGTTGCCTTGCCATGACCTTCTTTTACCATCGTCATTAATTCTTTTGACCCTAATTTACCAGGCACAACGTGGTATGTTAGTACTGCAGTAAGCCTGGCTTTGTTTTCTGGCTTTAATAGTGTTTCAACGGTTCCTTTAGGCAGCTTATCGAATGCTTCGTTTGTTGGTGCAAATACAGTAAAGGGGCCGGGGCTTTCCAATGTTTCGACAAGGCCTGCGGCTTTCACTGCGGCAACCAAAGTAGTGTGATCTTTAGAGTTTACAGCATTTTCAACTATGTTTTTGGAAGGATACATTGCAGCACCACCAACCATTGTAGTTTTCTCCATTTGCGCAAAAGTTGCGGAAGTGAAAAGAGTAGCAAGGATAAATAATCCCAGTAATTTAATTGTTTTCATTTTTTAATATTTAATTATTGTTTCTATCACCTACGCTTTATGGAGCAGGTTGGATTTACTGCGTTATAAAAATTTTATACAACAGTAATGGTTACATGCAGACAATACAGAAATTGTTAAATGAATTTATTTATCCTGCCTGATACTTCCTTCGAACAATAAATTAATGGCGGGATCTAATTGAATTGATTGGGGAATAAAATTAACAGGCAATATTATCTTTTCATCCCGGTGATTAAACTCAAACACTTTGAAGATAGTTTTTTTACTATTGGTTATCGCAATCTCTAAAGGAAACTGAAATATAAAATTCTGTGTTTGCCTGATATTAATCTCCAATGATTTTGCATCCGCATTATATTTCCAATTTCCCTGCAGTTCAGGCTGACCTGGCGTATAGAGCCATTGCTTAAAAAAGATTTGAAGATCTTGCTTACTTACTTTTTCCATAATATGCATGAAATCATCCGTGGATGCGTTACTTCCTTTGTAATCGGCATAATAGGTTTGTATCCCTTTATGGAAAATGGCATCTCCCAATTTTCTTCTCAACATGTGTAATATCCAACTTCCTTTTTCATATGAATTAGCATTTAATAATTGCATAAGATTATTGCCGGAAGTTGTATCAACAACGGGCGTTTTCCTTTTTTTAGAAAAAGCAAGTACTTTCTCACGGTCCTTTTTCATTCCTTTTTGTAAAGTATCGATACCATATTGATGTTCCATATATAAATGGGTCATATAAGTAGCAAAGCCTTCGCTCAGCCAAAGGTGCGGCCAATCAATTTCCGACGCTTCATCGCCAAACCATTGATGGGCCGTTTCATGGGCGAACAATTCTTCAACTGATCTGTTATGTTTGTACTGCGAAACATTCATTGCGACAGAATTCTCGTAATAGAAAATATTTCCAGCATTTTCCATTCCGCCAAAAATCGTTTTTGATTGTACGTTAGCTAATTTTTTAAAAGGATAAGGACCAATATAACTTTCATAAAACGGAAGAATTTTTTTTGACACGGCATATTGAGAAAAACCGCTATCCCTGTTTTCAGGAAAGACCCAACTCGTTACAGGCACACAATTAATTGTTGAATCAAGCTGAACGGCAAAATCTGCAACACCTATTACCATAACTTTTGTGGGTAACACCATGTCTTCTTTCCAATGCGTCAACTTTAAATGATTGGGCAAATTTGTTTCCTCATTAAGAACACCGTTAGCAATCACCTGGTAATGATCCGGAGCAGTAACATTAAATTCTACAGATGCCTTATCAGCAAGATGATCATTGCAGGGAATCCAGTCGTGAGCACGGTTGGGCCAGTTATCTGCAAAAAAAGTGCGATGCCCGAATTTAGTCGTATCAATAATAAGTCCATCGGACGGAACACCTTCATATGTAATTGAAATATTTCTTTCCTGGTTTATTTTCAGCGGAGCATTGAAATAAATATTAAGGTGATTTTTATCCTGGTCAAATTTTAACTCTCTATCGTTTTCTACAACATATAATACCTTCATTCCTTCTCCTGTAGCCTTATCAAGGCTTACCAAATCAAAATAAACTTTATCAGCATTTTGCTTTGCAATGAAATCAATAACTGCATTTCCATGAATGACATTATTAGTGTCATTGAGTGCAATTACAAAATTATAATGCTGCACATCTATCGCTTTATTCTGTGCTGATAAGGTGTGGCAGTTTATTGAAAGAAAAAAAATAATGAAAAGACAATGATATTTTTTCATGCATTGTATAGTTAACAGAGGCAATAAATATAAGCGTAAATATTTTTAATTGTGCCGATATTGATGCCAAAAAAACGCGATTACAAATCCTGTTATGGCATAAATGATCAGTTTAATAATTCTTTCTTTGGTTTTCCTATTCATCTTCTAAATTATATACCTTTTTTAATTGCTCAATTAAAGCGGTAGCATGCTCTTTCAAATTCTTCGCACGAGCAAGGTATAACGGCAAAAATCTTGACCGGATCATTTCCAGGTATTCGTTAAACAATGTTTTATCGTAGCTAAGTAAAGGCGGATTGGTTGTAAAGAAAGAATCAATTGCCTCACGATTTAAGTGATCTTTACTAGCCTGGTAAATGTCATTGGCGGCTTCATTGTATTTGAATTCGAAAATTTTTGCCCGGGCCTTTCTAACTTCTGTGTATATAGCAATGTCCATCTCCGCCAGCTTCTCCCAACTTCGGCAAAGTTGTTCATATTGTGCAACGTTACCATTCAGTAAATCATTAGTAAAATAACGCAGTGAACCCGAGCTTTCCATTTGATGGATAGTAGCGTCGTGTGCCACAAACACATGATGAGCACCTCCCCACAGTCCATACCAATAGAGCTTACCCGAAGGAATTTGTTTAGGATCATTGTCGGATAGCAACTGCATCAGTGTGTCGGTGAAACCGGCTGCATAACTGGTATATCGTATATAATCTTCTAAATCGGTAGTGTCGCTTTTCAAATCGCTGATCATTTCGATAGCGTATTCTTTCGCATGCTTATGCTCGGTTATATACTCCCGCAAGCTTTCGGCAAAAAACCCAAGCGATACTGCCAGAAATATCATGATGAATTCCAAAAAATATTCTTTTAAATTTTTCTTTTCTACATGCGGGTGATGATGTACTTCCATAAGTAACAAGCAAGGATTTATATGTGGTTATTGACTCTTCATTTATTTTTTATTCGTCCTTGAGATGCAATAAAATTAGCACCAATGACAAAAAACTCACAATTCGCTCAGCGCTTGCCAATCCATTCCAGGTTGGGCTTTGCCACATGGCAAACCATTCTCCACCCACTACTTCAAAACCTAAGAACCATATAATGATTCCTATAAGAATTCCGGCGACTGACCAATTTTTGGAAGCATTAAATTTTGCGCTGTCACTCCTTACATTTTTAAAAAGCAGCCAGCCTCCTTTTAAGCAACAAACCGCCATCAACAATTCCATTGCAATAATAACAATATAACCTGCATGAAAAAAAACTGGATTACTAATACTCCGGTAATGTATATGGCTCGCTTGAAAAACTGAATCCATCTTCATAACATGCTCTACAAAAATATAGTTGGTATAATAATCGGTAGTATTACCAATTACAATTATAGCAGCCATTATACCGATAGCTGCCACCAAAATTGCTTTTGCAAGGCGAAAAAGAAATGACGTTGTATACATATTCCTACAGGTTGTTTATTGGATCGCAAATCCCAAAAAATATTCTATGAAACTTTTCTTTTCTATGCATGGGTGGTGATGTAAGCTCATATTTTTCGTCTTTGGATTATCGTTAGTAGTATGAAGTTCTTCATTTTTATTTGTGCTTTCTCTTTTTACTTCCTGCGGCCTTTGTTCTATTTCTTACTGTTCATTCAGTTTCCAAACTCTATTGCTTTAATGAGAAAAATAATTAGCCTGACTGCTCTTATTTTATATTCATTTTCATGGGTTATGAAATACAAAAGATTTCTCTTTTTATAAAGATATCATATTATACAATGGCCTGCACGCAGGCTTCATTATACTGAACAAACATTTTTGCATCTATTGGGGTTATCAAGGTTGCCGGGTCATCAAATGAGGCAATTGAATGAGCATAAAATTTATATTCAGACTACCATCACTAGTGAAAGAATATTTTTTGAAAAAATCGCCAACTATTCTTCAGTACATAACCCTTTGTTGCGTTTTGACATTTACTTGCTACTAAGAGCCTCCTTATAAACTTTCAAACATCGATCCCTTGCAGCAGTATGTTCGACAATTGGTTTTGGATAATCAAACTCCTGGAATTCAGGAACCCATCTTTTTATATATTTTAAATCCTTATCAAACTTTTCTGTTTGCAGTTGCGGATTAAAAATCCTGAAATAGGGCGCAGCATCGCAGCCACTGCCAGCAACCCATTGCCAGCCGCCATTGTTGGCAGCAAAGTCGAAGTCCAATAATTTTTCTGCAAAATAAGCCTCCCCCCATCTCCAGTCAATTAATAAATGTTTACATAAAAAACTTGCGGTAATCATTCGCAAACGATTATGCATATAGCCGGTTTCATTAAGTTGCCGCATGCCGGCATCAACAAAAGGATACCCGGTTTGACCTTTGCACCACTTTTCAAATTCATCTTCATTGTTACGCCATTTTATGTTATCATATTCCGGCTTAAATGCTTTGTGACGCCCGACATGAGGAAAGTGCCATAAGATAGACATATAAAATTCGCGCCATATTAATTCATTTAAAAAAGTGGTATTAATATCTCTTGCTTTAGCAATTAACTTTCTTATACTGATTGTTCCAAAACGAAGATGAATGCCCAAACGTGATGTTCCTTCAATGCCCGGAAAGTCTCTTGTTTCATCATAATGTTTTAATAAGTTTTCTCCCGGATTTTTAGAAGGAAAATTTTTGCCGGTTGCTTCAAACCCCATTGAAACTAACGAAGGAATTCTTCGCCGCTTTTGTTTGAAAAAATTTTTATAATATTTTTCTACAGGATATGATTTGATGTAAAAATCTGTAACCATTGCTTTCCATTTCCTGCTGTAAGGCGTATAAACTGTATAAGGTTTTCCATCATCCTTAAGCACTTCGTCTTTCTCAAAAATAACCTGGTCTTTATAAGTTTTTAAATTAATATTTTTTTTAGCCAATAAGTTTTTTATTCGTTCATCTCTTTCTATCGCATATAATTCATAATCGTGATTGGTGAAAACCGTTTGAACATCATAATCACTAATTAATTTTTTAAATACTTCTTCAGGAGTTCCATAATAAACTTCGAGAGACGATTGTATTCTTTCTAATTTTTCCTGCATTTCGATCAATGCATCATGAATAAATTCAACTCGTTTATCTTTCTTTTCTTCAAGTTGATCAAGAATAATTTTGTCAAATATAAAAACCGCAACTACAGGAGAATCGCCTTTCAAAGCGTGATACAAGCCTGCATTATCATGCAGCCGCAGATCACGGCGAAACCAAAAGATGTTTATCTTCTGCATAACTTTTATAGGAATAAAAAATTGAAATTGAAATGATTTTACCTGGGTTTACTATAACTGCTTTCGGAAATAAGACAACAAAATGCAGGTTAAATAGTTTGAAAGACATGGTTGTAAATTGCTTTGCTTACTGTATTGCCGTAATTCTTTTCCCTGAAATTTTTTACCCAGCGTAAGTTATAAATTGAATTAGTCAGGAAAAATTCATCAGCGTTGAGAATATCATTTACAGACAAGACTCTTTCACTTATTTTATACTTTTTAAAATCAAATTTCTCCAACAACCACCTGCGCATGACTCCTGCGACACAACCTTCCGAGAGCGGTGGCGTAAATATCTTACCTTTTTCAACGATAAAAATATTGGCAATGGCACTGTCGCACACTCTCTCATAAGAGTTAAGAACAATACAATCATTCAGCTTATTTTTTTTAGCGTATAAACCTGCCATTACATATGGCAAATAGTTGTTTGATTTTAAGTTCGAAAAACTATCACAACTTTTCTTTGCGCCCGGAAACACATCGACAACTAAACCGTTTTCATTTAAGTTCATTTCATTAGGTAAATTCCAACCTTCAATAATATAATTTGGAAGCAAATTTTCAGGATCAAATATTCCTCCATCGCCACGAAAAACCGTTAGCCTTATTCTCGCTAAAGCCGAATGATTATTTTTTTTTATAAGGCCGGTGATTTTTTCTGCCAGGAAAGCCGCATTAAAATTTTTGGGTAGTTCAAATTGCAAAAGGTCAAGGCCGTTAAACAATCTTTCAAAATGAAACTCTTTATTAATAATCCTACCGTTGATTAATTTCATCGTTTCAAAAAGGCCATCTCCATATCTTAGTGAGCGATTGCCTGAACTTATAACGGGAGTATCGGCAGGATAAAACTTATCATTATAAATAAAAAAAAACTCAGTCATAAAATCAAATATGAATGAGCAAAAATAGCAGTATGTGATCAGTAAAATTAATTGTCGTCTTCCAGCAGTTTATTTTTAACGGCAAACATAATTAGCCCTGCTGTGCTTTTGGCTCCTGTCTTGGTTTTGAGCTTGTCTCTTATTGCTTCTATAGTTCGTGGACTTAAATCTACCGCTTCAGCAATTTCACGGGTGCTTTTTTCTTCACACATTAGTCGCAGTACGGTTATTTCTTTATCGCTGAGGGTTGCATCTTCCTGCTGCAGCTTAATGGAAGATGGTGTCTTTTGGCGCAGGTTATTCAGCAACGCTTTGTTGGTGAGTGAATTGAAATAAAACTCCTGCTCGTAGCACGTTTTAATTGCTTCATAAATTATTTCAGAATCAGATGTTTTAGTAAGATAACTGTTAGCGCCAAGTTCCATCAACTTTGTTATCATACTTTGGTCATCCATCATCGTAAGCATAATGACTCTTATATGGGGATATAATTTTTTAATCTCCGGCAATGTGGTTATCCCATCCATTATCGGCATCTGGATATCGAGTAAAATAACATCCGGCTGTATGCCTTTCAAAATATTTAAAAGATGAGAACCATTATCTGCTTCAGCAATTACCTTAATATTTTTTTTGGATGAAAGGGCATTTTTAACGCCCCCCCTGTAGAGTACATGGTCATCAGCAATTATCAGCCTTATCACTTCTTCGTTTTCGGTCTTCATCGGAAATTAGTAATTTTTTAAAATTAGAGTCACAATTTACAAATGTCTGCGTTTTAAATGGTAAATTATACAGAATAATTACGAATTTATATCAATAGTAATTATACTCACAAAAGAACCTTAAAAACGGGCAATTGCTTAAAGCCAAACCTAAAACTTCTTAATAAACGTTATTTCAGATCATAAATTGTTTAGCAAACGCTTCCGCAACTGAAGGAATCTTCCGGTGGCATTCCAAACATAT
>NZ_JBMQQG010000047.1:0-14893 GCF_057362405.1 Ginsengibacter sp. | reverse complement strand
TTATTCGCTGGACAGGGATATGAGAAGCACACCCGATGATGCCGAACTTGCGCAGGATAAAACGGTGGAGAATCCATAGCCGTTAAAACGCTGATAGCAGTAATTTAGCCGTTACCCTTATACGTTATACCATAAGGAAGTTATAACGCCTTCGAATAATTCGCTGAGCGTCTTATCGGCTTCTCCCGCTACTTTGATTATTTCACTAATGTCTACAGGCTTTAAATTGTCCGGGTCACATTCATCTGTGATTACACTCACCGCTGCGCACTGCATACCTATGTGATTCGCGACTATTACTTCGGGAACCGTGCTCATCCCGACCATGTCAGCTCCAATACTTCTTATATACCTGTATTCGGCACGGGTTTCAAGATTAGGCCCGGGAACGGCTGCGTATATTCCTTTCTTTAAATTGATTGAAAGATTATTCGCCGAAGTGGTGAACAGCTGATTAAGTTTTTCATTATAAGGAGCACTCATATCCACGAACCTGTTTCCAAAGGTGCTATCATTCAAACCGCGCAAAGGGTTCTCCGGCAATAAATCTATATGGTCATCAATTAAAACAAGATCACTTTTTTTAAAGTCGGTATTAATGCCACCAGCGGCGTTGCTTAGCAACAGGTATTGTATGCCCAATTTTTTCATAACTCTAATTGGGAAGGTAATTTGTTGCATGGAATAGCCTTCGTAGTAGTGATAGCGTCCCTGCATCACAAGAACCATCGTGCCGCCAATGTCTCCATAAATCAACTGGCCTTTATGAAACTCTACCGTTGACTCGGGAAAATTAGGAATTGATGAATATGGAATGGACGTGGTAACCTCAATTTTAGTTGCTAATGCACCAAGTCCGGTACCCAGCACAATGCCGATTGCCGGTTTTTGAATGCCTTGTTGGGCAAGGTATTCAGAGGTTTCTTTTATTTTTTCAATAAGATTTACCATAGATTCATCATTTACACAAACTTAATTTATTGAATTACCCATACAGTTCAAACCCAAATTTCGCCCATTAAAATTGTGATTTCTCCCCCGCACGCTCATTATTTAGAATCAATGCGAATTTGCATCAATGCCCTTCAGGCAAATAGTGACGGGCTTGAAAATATTGCGTCATCTAAATCTAAAATGCAGACGAACTATTTTGTTTCAATATGGGCCCGCCCAAGATAGAAGTAGTTGTTTAACGAATCAAGTATTTTGGTGGTGTCGGAAAGCGGAAGCATAAACGGCTGAGCCACTTTATAAGTTATTGAATCATTTGTGTACATAATTACGTTTCTCCCATAACTTTTTAGTTTGGCAAGTCTTGCAAGCGCAACTTCTTTATTAGTTGTCGTTTTTAGAACTACTTTAAAAGTAAAAGAATCGGAAGGATTTTTTTGCGCATTTCTTATACTGTCAGTTACCCGTTGCGCTTCGGCTAAAGAATCGCTTATATGATTTGCGATTGTTTTAACTGTGTCTTTCACTGGTACAATGTTATCAGAAGAAGAGGTGGGTTCAGCCGTATCTTTTTTAAATCCATAGTACCAGGCAGCCCACGATCCCAATCCTAATAACGCGATGATTACAATAATCAGAAATACTTTTCTATTATCAGTGGGCGGTTCTTTTTGATAATCATGAAACAAATTCTCATCATATTTTTCGCCGCCCTCATCCTCAATTTTTGGTTTTGGAAGTTCTATCTTTTGTATAACAGGTCCGGGCTTAAATACAAGATCTCCGGAATTTAATTTTTCAAGCGTTCCCAGGTTCTGAATAGTGAATGGCTTTCCGATATTAAGAAACTGCCGACCCAGGGTCAGAAATGAATCCAGATCTGCAGAAGCAAGTGGTTTAATTTTTTTTGTGTTTAGAACTATAAAATCGATCAGTTCATCGTCTTCCTTAGTTTTTGGATCGTAAGTAAATGAAATAGCTTCAGCAGGAATTATAACAGGTTTGTCGTGATCGTTATTTTCGGGTATTGCCCCATCAATTTTAAATGTTCCAATTCCCTGCAGAGAAATTTGTTTGTGCTTCAATAAGTAGAGTACCAGAGCCTGCTCAATTTTCACAGTTTTATTTTTAATGAAAGCAAACCTACATTTTATTGAGCGAATTCCAAAAAATGCATAGCGTCCAATAAAGCTGATATTTTTTTACCGGAATTATACTTGGTAAATTTGCGAATGCTTACAAAAGATGAATTACTTTTTGTGGAATATTGGGAGAAGAATCGCGATAAAGAAAATCTAATTTTAAGACAGTTGGCGATGGGACTTCCCATGGGGCTTGTGTTTGCGCTTCCGGTTCTGGTGGTCGTCATTTTTCATGGATGGTACAAGAATATGATATATATTTCTGACTCACAAATGATCGTGATTATCATTACGGTATTGTTTGTTGCCATTTTCTTTTCGCTATTCCGGGGAAAGTTTAAATGGGAACAAAATGAACAACTATATAAAGAGTTAAAATTTAAGCAGGAAAGAGACGATGCAGCGCATTAATAATTTTTATGCTCTTTATTTGCAAACAAAATTTTTAATGATGAAAGGAATAATATTTGGGCTATTTATTTTTTCAATGATATTTGCAAGCTGTGTTAAAAATAGTAGTACCGGCGGAGGATGCAGTTTTCAACCTTCAAACGTCGCTGTTCCCGACTCGCAAGTTGTGGCAACTAACGATTCAATTCATGCTCATGGAATTAATAATGCCACACCTGATCCTGCCGGATTTTTTTATCATATTGATAGCTCAGGGTCAGGAGCTACGGTCACAGGTCTTTGCTCAACGGTATACGTAAGTTATAAGGCTAGTTTTTTTAATGGAGTTACCTTTGATTCTACCGCTACCGGCACTGTCGCCTCGTTTCAACTTGGGCAGGCAATTGTTGGTTGGCAAAAAGCCCTCCCTTTATTGAGCAAAGGCGGTGTAATGACGTTATACCTTCCTCCATCATTGGCATATGGTAGTAGTGCAGTTCGTGACAACTCTGGTAATATTATTGTACCCCCAAATTCATACCTGGTATTTAATATTAAACTCGCAGACGTACAATAATTTTATTGAAGTTATTACAGAAGGCTTTGATGGAAACATCAGGGCTTTTTGTTTTTTATGGGGGTTACGTGAATCTCCGCGGAAGCATAACCTTTTACATAACTTTGACCTATAAATTTTTTATTTGAGCCACGAAGCAATTTCTGTTTTTGATATGTTCAAAATAGGCGTGGGGCCATCAAGCAGCCACACACTTGGGCCATGGCGTGCTGCCGGTCTTTTTTTGAACTCCTTACAACAAAAAGATTTATTACACAAGGTCTGCAGGCTCGAAGTACTCCTTTACGGCTCGCTTGCAAAAACAGGAAAAGGGCACGGTACTGATATAGCCGTCCAACTTGGTTTGTGTGGTGAAAATCCCGTAACGTTCAATGTAGATACGATTGATGAAACTATCAATAATATTAGATCGAACAAAAAATTATTGCTGAATGGTCAGTACGAAATAGATTTTGAGCCAGCGGAAGACATAGAATTCTTATATACGGAATCATTGCCGTATCATCCAAATGCGCTTACTTTTTTAGCCGTATTAAATAATGAGGAACATCTTGCCGAAACATACTATTCAGTAGGTGGGGGATTCGTCCATAAAGAGGGCGGCCAGTTAAATGAAGATAGTGGCGTTATTCTTCCATTTCCGATAAACAATGCGGACGACCTGCTACATTGGTGTATGAAGACAGGAATGAACATAAGCGAAGTAGTAATGGAAAACGAAAATGTGTGGAGAAGTGAGCAGGAGACACGGTCAGGGATACTCGAAATATGGAATGTTATGAAGGAGTCCATATTTAAAGGATGCCATTGCCAGGGTATTCTGCCCGGCGGCCTGAATGTAAAAAGAAGAGCAGCGCTTTTGAACAAGAAATTGCTGAAGGACAATCAATACACTGATTTCAATTCCTGGCTGTATGTCATCAGGCAAGGCGGAAATGATTTTAAGTACACGCTGGATTGGGTCAGTTGCTTTGCCCTGGCAGTTAATGAGCAAAATGCTTCATTCGGTCGGGTAGTTACGGCACCAACTAACGGCGCGGCCGGAGTAATACCCGCAGTTTTAGCCTACTATATAATTTTTTGCGATGCTAACGAGAACGATAAGATCATCCAGTTCTTACTAACGGCTTCAGAAGTTGGAAGTATATTTAAAAAGGGCGCCACTATTTCAGCGGCAATGGGTGGTTGCCAGGCAGAAATTGGTGTTTCGTCATCGATGGCCGCTGCTGCTTTAACTGAATGTTTGGGGGGCACCCAACGGCAGGCTTTAATGGCCGCTGAAATTGCTATGGAGCATCATTTGGGTATGACCTGCGATCCCATAAACGGCCTCGTTCAAATACCGTGCATAGAAAGAAATACCATGGGAGCTATAAAAGCTATAACTGCCTGCCAGCTTGCCTTACAGAGTGCCCCCGATTATGCCAAAGTAAGTCTTGATAACGTTATTAAAACGATGTGGAACACCGCAATAGATATGAGCAGTAAATATAAAGAAACGGCCGATGGCGGATTGGCAATTAGTGTTCCGCTGAGTTTGAGCGAGTGCTAATGTTAATTTTTTCGTCTATCCTACCGGGTTAGGTATCATACACCATATTTCCTTTTTATATCCCTATCACTTTCGCGTTCTTTAATGGTTTCTCTTTTGTCGTAAATCTTTTTGCCTTTGCCTAAACCTATTTCCATTTTTGCAAACCCGTTTTCAGCAATAAAAATTTTCAGCGGAATGATAGAATATCCTTTCTCCTTTATTTTACCTTCAAGCTTGCGCAATTCTTTTTTATGCAGTAATAATTTTCGCTCCTGCATTGGTTCGTGATTGTAATGAGTGCCAAAATTGTATTCAGAAATATGAAGGCTCTTTACAAACAATTCACCCTTGTTAAAAATGCAATAGCTATCGTTAAAACTTGCTTTGCCCGCACGAAGTGATTTTATTTCAGTACCTGTCAATACCATGCCTGCAATATATTTTGTTTCAATATTGTATTCGTAATATGCTTTGCGGTTGCTGATGTCCATAATAGAAAGGTCCAAGAAGTCAATTGATAAAATTACAATTGGCAATTGACTTCTTGACCAATGATGCGCTAATTTCTAAATAAAGTCAATAATTGACTCAATTTATCTTTAAGTTCTTTTCGTGGAACGATAAAATCAAGAAAGCCATGCTCTAATAAAAATTCACTCCGTTGAAAACCAGGTGGAAGATCTTTTTTAATAGTCTCTTTTATAACACGTGGTCCGGCAAAACCAATAAGAGCGCCGGGTTCAGCCATGATTATGTCGCCAAGCATTGCAAAGGAAGCTGTGGTTCCACCAAAGGTGGGGTCTGTACAAAGTGATATGTATGGTATTTTTGCATCAGACATTTTAGACAATCCTCCAGATGTTTTTGCCAACTGCATCAGCGAAAATGCACTTTCCATCATCCTCGCGCCTCCGCTCTTATTAATAATCATAAAAGGGATTTTATGTTCAATGCAATAGTCGCAGGACCTGGTGATTTTTTCACCCATTACGCTTCCGAGACTTCCTCCAATAAACTCGAAATCCATGCAAGCAATTACCATATCCATGCCCGTTATTTTTCCATGGGCTACCGTAATTGAATCATGAATTGAGGTTTTAGAGTACGTTTCCTTTAATCGCTGGGAATAAGATTTTAAATCAACGAATCCTAAAAAATCTATCGATTTTATGTTGGGATATAATTCCTGGTAGGTATTATTATCGAAAATGATTTCAAAATATTCGGCACTTCCAATTCGATGATGATAATCGCACTTCGGGCATACAAATAGATTTTCCCGAAGTTCAGAAACAGTACATGTATAGCGGCAAGAGGGGCATTTGGTCCATAAGCCATCGGGGGCTTCCTTCTTGTCTTTTGTTGATGTGGTGATTCCTTTTTTAATTCTCCGGAACCACCGTCGCTTGGTTTCTTCAGCCTCACCATCTTCGCCTGCCAGGTTTGCATCAAAATCTTCTTCCTGTTTCATAAAAAAGTCATTAAGTCGTTTGTCATTGAGTCATTAAACTCACGATCATCACTAAACGCCAATGACCATTGACTTAATGACTACCTTAAATTTTAGGCGATTGTTATACTATTATCGAGATAGACATCCTGTGTAGCCATCAATAATTCTACGCCTTCCTTATATGGCTTTTGAAATGCCTTCCTGCCCAAAATTAATCCCGTTCCACCAGCACGTTTATTAACAACTGCCGTTTGAACAGATTCGGCTAAATCAGTAGCGCCTTTGCTTTCACCACCACTATTTATTAAGCCTATCTTTCCGCTATAGCAATTTAATACCTGGTAGCGGCATAAATCAATCGGGTGATCTGTTGTTAATTTTTCATATACCAATGGCGATGTTTTTCCAAATTTTATGGCATTGAATCCGCCATTGTTTGTCGCCATCTTCTGTTTAATAATATCTGCCTGAATTGTTACTCCAAGATGATTGGCCTGCCCGGTAAGGTCAGCAGAAGTATGATAATCAACGCTGCCAACTTTAAACGCATTATTTCTTGTATAACACCAAAGAATGGTTGCCATTCCCAATTCATGCGCCAACTCGAAAGCCTGGCTTACTTCCTGCAATTGACGGGTGCTTTCCTGGCTGCCCCAGTAGATAGTAGCACCAACAGCTACAGCGCCCATGTTATAAGCGCTTTTTACCGTGCCATACATTACTTCGTCAAATTTATTAGGATAGGTTAATAATTCGTTATGGTTAATTTTTACAATGAAAGGAATTTTATGTGCATATTTTCTGCTCAAAATACCGAGCACACCAAATGTTGATGCTACGCCATTACATCCACCATCGATAGCCAGTTTAACAATGTTTTCAGGATCGAAAAACATTGGATTGGGAGAAAAAGATGCGCCGGCACTATGTTCTACACCCTGGTCAACCGGAAAAATGGAACAGTAGCCGGTATTGGCCAGTCTGCCATGCCCCATCAGCATCTCCATGCTTTGCACTACGCGATTATTGCGATTGCTGTTAACGAAAATATCATCAATATAATTTGGGGAAGGTAGTGTAAGCGTTGATTTGTCAATGATACACTTGTGATTCAATAAATCATCGGCTTTGTCGCCTAATAGTTCAGAAATTTTTTTTGAGGCCATTACAATTTTTTTTTTAAATGTATGCAAACCTACAGGAAATTGACAAAATCACAATACAGTTCAATTTTTTGTGATGCATTGGCCTGAGTAACCATTTGATAACAAAATAGTTTTGCTTACTTTTTCTCAATAGTCTCGCGGAGATTTTTGAAATAGTCGGCTGCTTTCAACAACCTGCTTCCATACCAGCTGAACATTTCGCCGTCAACCAACATAATTTTCTTTGAAGGTAATTTTAGTTGAATTTCCTGCAGCTGTTTTTCTTTAAATGGATATGGCTCCGAGGAAAGAAGAATTAAGTCACAAGGGCTTTTTCCTGGATAGCTACTCTGCAAATCTTCCAAACTTATTTCAGGATAGCGCTCTACGTTAGTAAAAATATTTTCGAGCCCGCAATATGTCATCATGCTATCTATAAAGGTATGTCCGCCGACGGCCATGTAAGGATTTTGCCAAATTAAATAAGCTGATTTTAATTTCGGTTTGGCAGTGATGAACTCTAACAGGTCCAGGAATTTTTTTTCAAGTTGATTTGCGATGCTCATCGCTTTATCGAATTGACCTGTTAACAAGCCGATATCTTTTATCATCTGCAAGGCGTCGGAAAGATTGTTTACGTCTGTAACAAAAACGTCGCATGTTTTCGCCAATTCTTCAACCTGTTCTTTTACATTTTCCTCCTGGTTTGCTATTACGAGGTCGGGCTTAATCTTTTTAATTAGTTCAACGTTCAAAGTTTTTGTTCCGCCGACTCGTGTTTTACTTCTAAACCAGGCCGTTGGATGAATGCAGAATTTTGTAATTGCTTTCACTTCCTCGTTGAGCCCTAATTCATAAAGAAGTTCTGTTTGAGAAGGCACCACAGAAACAATACTTGAGTACTTTTTTAGATCTGCTATGTTTTCAGATTGGATAATCATTGTATACCTGCAAGGTATTGGTAAAATAAAAAACTTCTGCATTATTGAATAGATCAATTATGCAGAAGCAAATTTTTTTGCCCTGTTACGGGCATCCGGGGCGTGTGTTAGCCTTTAAAGGATTTAAATTTTAGTGTTTTCGTTGGTTCGTTTTTCAAAAAGAGCAGATGGTTTTGGCCTTCTTTGGATTTTTGTTGGTTTTCATAAGAATAATAAGATCGCCGACTTTATAAGTTAAAAGCAATATTTTTATTTTTCTTCTTTACATATTTGTAAAGAAATGATATTGGAAAAAAATAGAAGTTGACTGATACCGGATTTTTGATTTTTCAGGAATTTGGATAGATTCTGATCTTTGTTTTTCGTTGGATTTTTGGATATATGATTAATGCTTAAATCAACATCAATCAACTTCTGATACAAAGATATAAACCCGTGTATCTCCACGCAATAGCGATATTGCTTAATCTTCAATTATAGAAAAATACTATTTGCAGGCAATTTGAAAGAAAATAACCTAAGAAAAAATACCCTTAGTGGCTGGTAATTTTACGAAATTATTTATAAAAAAATTTCTAACGAATGCCACTACTGCTTTACGATCAATGGCTTGTAAAAGGCCTCTTACTTTGTAGATTTATTTCGCAAGGCTTTGTATAATGTCGTATTTAGTTACGATATGATATTCACCGGTTTCATCCTTACTAAGAACCGCGCCCGTTTGTTTTGATATAAGTTTACTTAATTTTTCAACCGGCATATCAAATGCTACTAATGGATATTCTTTTTCCATTACCGACTCCACAGTCTGGTTTTTAATTTCCGGATCTGATAAAATTTTGTCGAATAATCCTCCTTCACTTAATGAGCCAACAATTCCCTCGCCGTTTATTACCGGAACATTTTCAATGTCATATTTTTTCATAATGGCAATTGCTTCCGCTACCTTTTGTTTGGGCGATATCGTTACTAATTTTTTTGAACCGCGGCCATTAACCAGATCTTTAAATGTTTTTACTTCGAGAAATCCTCTTTCCATCATCCATTGATCATTATAAATTTTTGCAACGTACCTGCTGCCATGATCATGAAAAATGCAAACAACAACATCTGTCTTCTTCAATTCATTTTTTAATTGCATTAATCCCTGTAAACAGCTCCCTGCGCTGTATCCACAAAATATAGCTTCTTCCTTGGCAATACGCCGCGCCATAACAGCGCCATCTTTATCTGTAACCTTCTCAAACCGATCTATGTATTTCATATCGTAATTGGCCGGAACAAAATCTTCACCAAATCCTTCACTGATATAAGGGTAGACTTCGTTCTCATCAATTTCACCGGTGTCAAAATATTTTTTAAGTAACGAACCGTAACTATCAATTGCCCATACTTTAATTTCCGGATTTTTTTCTTTTAGATATTGCCCCGTTCCTACGATAGTGCCACCTGTTCCTGTGGCCACAACAAGATGTGTTATTTTTCCTTCTGTTTGTTCCCATATTTCGGGGCCTGTTTGTTCATAATGCGCCAGCCTGTTTGCAAGGTTATCATATTGGTTTACATACCATGAGTTGGGAACTTCTGCGGCCAGTCTTTTCGATACAGAATAATAGGAGCGTGGATCTTCAGGTTCTACATTTGTCGGGCACACAATTACTTCTGCACCGAGTGCCTTTAAAATATCAGCCTTTTCTTTTGATTGTTTGTCGGTAGTTGTGAAAATACATTTATACCCTTTTATACACGCGGCCAGTGCAAGACCCATACCCGTGTTGCCTGATGTTCCCTCGATAATTGTTCCGCCAGGTTTTATTTTCCCTTCCAGTTCGGCAACTTCAAGCATCTTTAAGGCCATCCTGTCTTTAATAGAATTACCCGGATTAAAATATTCTACTTTGGCAAGTACAGTGGCCGGCAAATCTTTAGTAATCTTATTTAAACGGATAAGTGGTGTGTTTCCAATCGTCTCCAAAATGTTGTTCTTCCACATAAAATTGTTTTACTTAAAGTTAAAAAATTTAGATGAACCCTTTCATTTAATAACCTGTGAAAGATTAGCTCCGTTAATGACCTGTAACGCTTTTTGAACTGTTTCATCAGTCGGATTGCTCACTTCATACAATCCTTCAGTGCGCCATATTTGCCTTGCTGTAAGAGATTTAATTTGCTTTTCTAAAAGCTGTTTTGCACTTGCATCTTCCAGGTTATATTTAATGGAATCGGTAGCGGCATATTTCTTAAAATCGTTTAAGGTTGCCTCATCCACCTTATATTTTTCCTCGAACTCTTTTGGCGTTTTAAAAGAATTAAACTCTTTTTCGTGATCGAGATAATTGTTATAAACGAAATTGTTGAGCGTTCCGCTCAGGTAAACTTTGGCAAGTTCTTTATCAAATGAAGTTGTGTCGTAAGCCACGAAGACATCCGGTGTTATACCACCACCTCCATATACGATCTTTCCGGATTGTGTTTTGTACACTTTCTCATTAGTATGTTTGATAGAATCTGCAAAACTCATCTCGCCATCATGAAAACGGTTCATAATATCCATGTTATAGGCATCCACTCCGTTCTTATATGATTTTTGAATACTGCGCCCAAGCGGTGTATAGTAACGGGCCACCGTTAGTCTCAGCCCTGAACCATCGCTCAATTGAAATTGCTCCTGCACGAGGCCCTTGCCAAAAGTGCGTCTACCCACTACCGTTGCCCTGTCCCAGTCCTGTAAAGCGCCAATCAATATTTCGCTGGCCGATGCGGTTCCTTCGTTGGCAAGCACAACAAGTTTACCTGTTTCGAAAATGCCGGGTTTACTACAGCGGTATTCTTTTTTGGGAGAATGCTCGCCTTCAGTGTAGGTAATAAGCTTATCGTCACTTAAGAATTCATCTGCAATATTTGTTGCTTCTGTAAGTATGCCGCCGCCATTGTCTCTCAGGTCAAGTATCATACTTTTCATTCCTTTTTTTAGCAAGTCTTGCGTTGCAGTCATAAATTCATCATAGGTGGTTTCCGAGAACTTATTAAGACGTATATAACCTATAGTGTCTGTAATCATATAGGCAGCATCAAGACTATATAACGGTATCATACCGCGGGTGATACTTACTTGTTTTTGACTGCCATCTCGTAATAATAATATATTTACTTTGCTGCCGCCGGCACCTCGTAATAATTTGCGTATTTTTTCTGACGTGATGTGAACGCCAGCAACAGTTGAGTCTCCCACTTTTAAGAATTTATCGCCTACTTCGAGGATCTTATCAGAAGGGCTGTTTTGAAGTACGTTTAATACATTTATGGTATCGCTAAAAATATTGAACTCTATTCCAATTCCATAAAACTGTCCTTCAAGGTCTTCGTTAACAGCCTGGAGCTCCTGCGGCGGGAGCAGAACAGAATGTGGGTCAAGTTTAGCAAGCATAGCTGTTATGGCAACATCGCCCAGTGAATCTTCATTTTCCTTATCCACATATTCGCGTTGAATTAAGTCCATTACTTCCTGTACGGGCTTAGGCCTGTTCGTAAAAAAAATTCCCGTGTTGGGCATATTGCCCTTTATGCGGTAGCCTACAAACATCCCGGCAATCATGCACAGACTTAATATCAGCGGAAGCCAAACCTGTAATTTTTTATTGCGCATACTATTCTTTATTATCTAATTTTATTTTTTAAAGAGCAAATTTCCTTAATAAACCCGAGATAATCATGCCAGCCATCAAATTGATTGCCGATAGCGGTTCCACAAAGACAGAGTGGTGCCTGCTGCGCGGTAAAAAGAAAACAATTATATATTCACAGGGAATGAGCCCTTACTTTGTTAATGATATTCAAATGGAAGCCATAATAAGGCAGGAGGTAGTGCCGCATTTGAATAAAACAATTGTTGAGGAAATATTTTACTACGGGACCGGATGTATTAACCCCGAAAATGTAAGGTTGGTAAAGAAGGCGTTAAAAGGTATTTTTCAGGAAGCTTCAATAAAAGTTGAAACAGATGTGGATGGCGCTGCTAAAGCACTTTGCGGTACTGAAAAGGGTATCGCGTGTATTTTGGGAACCGGTTCCAGCTCCTGCTATTATAATGGAAAACGAATTATGAAGAACAATCCCGGACTAGGGTATATTTTGGGTGATGAAGGTAGTGGCGCTTACCTTGGCAAAAAAGTAATTCAATATTATCTCTATAATACTTTTGACGAAGATCTTCGCGCCAGGTTCGATGCAAAATTTGTTACCAATACTAATGAGATTTTAAATGCGGTTTATAAACAGCCACTGGCAAACCGGTACCTCGCTTCCTTCGCAATTTTTTTAGCTGAGAACCGGGGACATTATATGATTGAAAATATTATTGAAGATGGATTCAACGATTTCTTTTATAACCACATTTGTAAATTTAGTGAGAGCTGGAAATACCCGGTCAATTTCACAGGAGGAATTGCTTATGGGTTTAAAGATGTGCTGGCTGAAATGTGCAACAGTTATCAATTACAACTTGGAAGGGTGTTGAGAAACCCCATGGAGGGTTTGATAAAATATCATGGGGGGTGAAAAGCAATGGGTTGAAACCCATTGTTACAAAAAGTGCCGAGCCAACGGCTCTCAAAGAAGCACCAGGCGTAGTTATTGAACTTTTTAGGTCACCGATAGAAGTCGGATTCCTTTGACGTCTTACGCGAGAAGGTGTTGGTAAACATTCTACCAAAGCAGTGACCGTGTCCTCAAGAGGCGTAGCCTCGGTTCATATTATAACAACGGATTTTAATCAGTTGAAAAAAGAAACAAAACTCGTGGACCCGCAACATCGCCAACCGGCAATTTCATTTAGAAATAATAAATGTTTACAAGCCCATTCAACGGAAAGGGTCTCTCAAAAAAATTTATTTTGCACAGCCGCTTAAACGCAGAAGATTTATTTTATTATTTACTCATCACGGCACATCCATCTTTCAAATAAATTTTGTCTTCCCCCTTATCATTCATAGATTTAACGATCGATTGCTGGTACCTTGTTCATTTTAAACTAAATTACCAATATGGCAATAAGGGTTGCAATCCGGCATAAAACAATTTATTCTTACGACAGGTACGTCGCTCTATCACCACATGTTTTTCGTTTACGCCCTGCGGTTCATTCCCGAACTGCCATAGAATCTTATTCATTTAAAGTAGAGCCCAAAGAACACTTTATAAACTGGCAACAAGATCCCTTTGGTAATTACCAGGCAAGGGTTGTCTTTCCTGAAAAAGCACATGAATTGAAAATAGATGTTGAGCTGATTGCTAACCTTGTCAGCATAAACCCTTTTGATTTTTTTGTGGAAGAATATGCCGAGAATTATCCTTTTCAGTACCGCGACCAGTTGCCGAAAGAACTGGTTCCTTACCTTGAAATTAAAGAAAACGGGCCGATTCTAATGCATTTTCTAGAAGGCGTTGATAAAAGTAAAAAGACCATCAATGATTTTCTCGTTTACCTTAACCAGAAATTAAATAAAGAAATTAACTATTCCATTCGCATGGAAGTGGGGGTACAAACATGCGAAGAAACGTTAGAACGAAAATTAGGTTCCTGCAGGGATACCGCCTGGTTGTTTGTGCAGATACTGCGTCATCTCGGGTTGGCTGCGAGGTTTGTATCCGGATACCTTGTTCAATTAACGGCTGATGAAAAATCATTGGATGGACCATCAGGTCCGCTAAAAGATTTCACTGATTTACATGCATGGACGGAAGTATATGTCCCCGGGGCCGGCTGGATAGGATTAGATGCTACTTCAGGATTATTTGCAAGCGAAGGTCACATTCCGTTGGCATGTACGCCGGATTATGCAAGTGCATCTCCCGTTGTGGGCTCAACAGATAAATGCGAAGTGGAATTCTTCTTTGAAAATTCGGTCACCCGTATTTATGAAGATCCGCGTGTTACCAAACCTTATACCGACATGCAATGGGAGGAAATAAATGCGCTTGGCCTGCAGGTTGATAAAGACTTAAACGAAGGCGATGTGCGCATGACCATGGGTGGTGAACCTACTTTTGTTTCCATAGACGATATGGAATCCGCACAATGGAACGTCGCAGCAGACGGGAAAGAAAAGCGTATGCTGTCTCACAATCTTATTTATAGATTGCGTGAAAAGTTTGGACGCAATGGGCTGATCCATTATGGACAGGGAAAATGGTATCCTGGTGAACCATTACCTCGTTGGCAATATGGTTTGTTCTGGCGTAAAGATTTTTACCCGGTCTGGAAAAATATTGACCTGATTGCTCATGAAAATGAAAAAGAAAGATACACCTATAAAGATGCGGAGAAACTCACCTGCGAGCTGGCAAAACGTTTAGCAGTAAGCCCCGATAACGTGAGTCCGGCATACGAAGATGTATTTTATTTTTTATGGACCGAAGGAAAAAATCCTGTTAATGTTGATCCACTTAAGGCCAACTTAAAAGACCCGTTAGAACGAAGAACACTGGCGCAATTGCTCAACCAGGGATTGGGTGATCCTGTCGGGTACGTGTTACCGTTACAATGGAATTATTGGAACGACAAATGGCTCAGTTGTAAATGGGTATTTAACAGGGATTACCTTTTTTTAATTCCTGGAAATTCGCCTATCGGTTTGCGATTACCGTTAGATTCATTGCCTGTAATTGCAAAAGCGAAAATACCGCAAAGGGTGGAAAGAAGTTTGTTTGAAGAGTTGCCTCCGTTAGAACGCTTTCACGAAACAATAGCGTCCCGTTATGG
>NZ_JBMQQG010000046.1:0-10625 GCF_057362405.1 Ginsengibacter sp. | reverse complement strand
TTTCTTTGGAATATAACAGTCATTTAAATGATAATCATTTTCATAAAATCCTGAAAGATAACCGGCAAAAGGATATCGCTTCGCAGCGATCTAACATTGGCATTCATAAAGACGATCTTACTTTTTTTCTAAATAAAAATATTTTTAAAAATATTGCTTCCCAAGGGCAGCGGAAAAGCCTTTTGTTTGCCTGTAAGCTAGCCGAATTTGAAATATTGCGGGCCATTAAAGGAGCTCCGCCCCTGCTTTTGCTTGACGATGTATTTGAAAAACTGGATGAATTGCGCATGAGAAATTTGTTGCACTTTGTTTGTCAAAAAAATAGCGGGCAGGTTTTTATAACCGATACACATAAAGAAAGGCTGGAAAATGCATTAGTTGAATTTGGTGATGAAGTTCAAATAATTGAATTATTGAGTTAATTGTTACCTTTATTTAATGGCAGAAGTATCCATTGGTGAAGCTTTAAAGCAATTTCTGAAAAGCAGCAAATTGAAAAGTGGCGTACAGGCATTGCAGATAGAAGAAGCATGGGAAAAGATCATGGGCAAAACCATTGCGAGATATACGGAAAAGATACAGATTATTAATTCCACTTTGTTTATTACCACTAACGTAGCCCCATTAAAAAATGAACTGCTATACCAGAAAGAAAAAATTATCGAAAGGGTAAACGAAGCACTTGGCGAAAAGGTTATTAAGGAAGTAGTGATTAAATGAACCCCCGCGAACTCCTAAAGTAGTAGTGGTACAACTTTGTAAATTTCTTTCACCTTTGAGGTTAGGAGTTCATCTTTATTCTCGGATCAATCATTCCATACAAAACATCCGCAAGAATATTTACCAGCACAAAAATAGTTGCGGCAAATAGCACAGAGCCCATCACAACCGGATAATCCAGTTTCTCCAAAGCATCTACGGTTACTTTTCCCAAACCCTGCCAACCAAAAATATATTCAACAAAAAAAGCGCCCGCCAGTAATTCCGCAAACCACCCGGTAATAGCAGTAATTACAGGGTTCAGCGCATTGCGCAGTGCATGCCGGTACACTACCTGGTTTCGGCTCAGGCCTTTTGCATAAGCAGTTCTTATATAGTCCTGGTTGAGCACATCGAGCATGGAACTTCTGGTTAATTGCGTGATGATTGCCAACGGCCGAATACCTAAAGTTACCGCAGGCAGAATAAGGTTTTGCAACGTCAGGTAACGCTCTCCGTTAGTTTCATCAATATTGAACCAGCTTCCCGTCAATGGCAAGCCTGTGTAAGAATGCAAAACGATTCCGAAAACATAAGCAATTACAATTGCCATAAAAAAAGAGGGTGCAGAAATGCCAATCACGCTTGCAAAAACGGATGAAGTATCCAGCCAGGTATTTTGTTTTACCGCAGCAAGAACTCCCAGGAAAATTCCGGCGACGGTAGCAAACAGCATCGCCGCAAACGCAAGCATTAGCGTGCCGGGCAAGGCTTCCAGCAATACATCAATCACATCTTTCTTAGTCTGGTAACTTCGGCGCAGGTAGGGAATTTTTAGGCCAACCTTTGTATTACCACCAATAAAAAATCCATGTAATTTTTTTTCTTCAATTTCTTTTTTGGTATCAATGGAAACAGGGGACACATCATTAACATATAACACAAATTGTTTCCATTTCGGTTGATCGAGGTAGAGCTCTCTCCTGATGTTGTCCATGGTTTTCTTATCACCGGTTTGTCCTGCAACTAACCTTGCAGGATCTGCAAAAGCCTGGAAAATAAAAAACACAATTACCACAACTCCTGCCAATACAAGAACACCATAAAATAATTTCTTTAGCAAAAGTTGCAACATAACTTATAAGTATCACTCATTTAATTGCATCCTTCAAATCCGCCCAACCCCATTTGTTATCTATAATAGGTCCTTTCATTAAATATAATTCAGGGTTGGTACGCGCTGCAGTTTTCAATGCCGTTGCATCAAGAATAAAAATGGGAAGATTATAATGATTTCTTTCATTAAAAAATTCCTGTGCTTCAGCAGCCTGTGATGTTACAATAAACAAAGGAATGTTTTTACTTTTAGTTACATTATAGATCGAGACAAAATTATTAATCCAGTAATCAGTACCACCTGAAATATCTTTTATGAAAAATAAACAGTATGGTCCCGGAGTGTTTAAAATGGCTTCTGTTGAATCATTTCCTGAAAGTGTAGTGAGATAAAAATCTTTCACCGGAGGTTCGTTGTTCTTTCCTTTTTCAATGATAAAATCCTCGCGCCTCACAAATTCCCAGGTGGAATCGGGCAAATTTTTTGAAGTGAAATCTTTTTCCTTTCCATCTTTTTTATAAAAGAATTTAAAATCTTTTTTATCGGGAACAGCATCAGCAGGCATTTTGCGGAGTTCAATAAGATTTTTACCCTTTTTGAATGGAAGACAATCTACAAACGGATTATGGCGCAATACAAACCATTGAAGCCAGAGAACAAGAAAAGTACAAATAAGTAACATAATAACACTTTCAACACGGCTTAATATTGGTTTTACATGTTTTACCCCAACGCAAATAAATATGATGAGCCCTAACAGAATCAGATCTTTTATGAATGATTGCATGGCAGTTAATGGAAGGCAATCTCCAAGGCAGCCACAGGTAGCTATCTTACCAGACAACACCGCATAACCAGTTAAGAAACTAAAGAAGATAATCAGCAGCAAAAGGAAGTAACTAAAAAATCTTTTCCATATTCCTAATAAGATACCTACGCCCAAAATTATCTCCAGTGTAATCATTATAATCGATAATGGCAGCGCATAATTATCGAGCCAGTGCATGAAATGCGCAAGGGAAGCATTCTGCGCCCACACATCAAAAAATTCCTGCATTTTATAGGTGAGGCCCAGCGGATCGTTTGCCTTTACCAGGCCCGAAAAAATAAATAAAACGCCCACTAAAACTCTTGCAATGTTGACTAATATTTTCATCGTGTTTGTTTTAATCTGACCCCACGGGTTTTAAAAACCTGTGAGGTTTTATGGGGTTAAACCTGTGACGTTTCTGTTGACAATATTAAAGCAAATGCTGCGTAGTTGATGATGTCGAAATAATTGGCGTCAATACCTTCGCTTATTAAAGTCTTTCCTTCGTTTTGAACAATTTGTTTAATGCGCAGAACTTTTGCGAGAATCAAATCAACAAAACTCTCCTGGCTCATGTCCCTCCAGGCTTCGCTATAATCATGATTTTTATCTTCCATTAATTTTTTAGCCATGGCGGCCTGCTTATCGTACAGACTTGTTGCCACTTCCAAAGGCAGATCTTCATCCCTATCACCATCGGGATCATCGTCGTGTATATCAAGTTGTATCAGTCCGATAATTGCATAATTTAAAATTCCCCTGAATTCCCCAGCCACATCATCTTCAATTTTTTGAACGCCGGTTTCCTGTATGTTCCGGATGCGTTTTGCTTTTATATAGATTTGATCCGCTATGGAAATAGTGCGGTAAACCCGCCAGGAAGTACCGTAATCCTTTGTTTTCTTTATAAAAATTTCCCTGCAACTTTTTACTACGGTATTGTATTGTTGATCGGTGGTAACTTGCGTCATAATTATCATCAAATTTAATCATAAACACACAATGTTCACATTGAACTGTAAAGGAAAACTGGTAATAATCGAAAAGCCTTTAATAATGGGTATATTGAATATTAATGACGATTCATTTTATGAAGGCAGCAGATTTGAAGATCAGGATGTAATTGCCCTAAAAGCTGAACAGATGGTAAATGAAGGAGCAGACATTTTAGATATTGGAGGTCAAAGCACAAGACCGGCAAGTGTTCGCATTTCCGCCGAAGAAGAAATTAAAAGAGTGATTCCTGTTATTGAAATGCTTTCAAAAAAAACAGGTAAAGTTTTACTTTCTATTGACACTTATCATTCTTCGGTTGCAGAAGCTGCCATAAACGCAGGAGCATCTATTGTTAACGATATTAGTGCCGGCGAAATTGATAAAAATATGATTGAGACAGTCGCTTCGCTGGGCGTTCCATACATCTGCATGCATCTAAAAGGCTTGCCGGAAACAATGCATCTTACCATTCACTACGAAAACGTCCTTACTGAAGTGCTTGATTTTTTTATTAAAAAAATCGAAGAATGCAGGATAGCTGGAATTAAAGACGTTATCATTGATCCGGGCTTTGGTTTTGGTAAAACAATTGAACATAATTTGGTGCTACTTAAAAATCTTTCGCTTTTTAAAATACTGGAAAAGCCAATAATGGCAGGACTTTCAAGGAAGTCGACCATTTATAAAACCTTGCAAATTACAGCCGAAGAATCTCTAAACGGCACTACCGTTTTAAATACGATAGCATTGCAAAATGGCGTCAATATTTTGAGAGTTCATGATGTAAAGGAAGCAAAGGAAGCCGCCAGGCTTGTTGAGGCTTACGGTAAAGCATAAACGCCGCAGCTTGTTAAAGGCCACGGCGTTTTATGAGATTAAATTAAGATTTATTTACTTTTTTGGAGGGGCAGGATTGTTGCCTTGTGGCTGTTGCATTCCCCGCATTTTCTTCATTTGCTCCTGCATTTCTTTTTGTTGTGCTTCCATTTTTGTACGATACTGGTCTTGTGTTAGTACATCCAGTATTGACACGTCAAACATCAACGGTGTATTGGGTTTTATATCTGCGCCAGCGCCCCTTGGGCCATACGCCAAATAAGAAGGTATGAACAATCTTCCCTTTCCGCCTTTCTTAAAATAAACCAGGCCATCAGACCAGCCTTCGATTGATCCTCTTTGTCCCACTACAAACGTAAATGGCTTAACAGATTTACCGGTTGAATCATAACTTGAATCAAATTCTTTTCCTTCGAGTGTCATTCCCCGGTAGTCAACTGTTATAGCTTTACCGCTATCAATTGCGTCACCTGTTCCCGGATCAATAATTTCAACATAAGTTCCTTTTGCAGTTTTAGTTGTTTTTATATTATTTTTTGTGAGATATGCGCTGAGAATGCTATCATCGATCGCTTTTTGTTTGATCGTTGAAATAGAATCGATTTTCTTCATGCTCTCCATGGATGCAGTTCTAATGGCAGCAACTTTAGCAGGATCTGAAACTATATCGAGTATTTTAAAATGATAAGAAAAGTATTGTCCGGGTCCCTTTTTAGCAAAAGGAGGCAACGCATTGTATTTTGCAACTGAATCCGTTGGAGTTCGGGTAAAAACGCTGTCACCCTTCTTTGCTGAGGTGAAAATTTCTATATAATCCGGTGGCAATTTTGTTGAATCGATTTCAATAACCTGAGGAACCGTATCAAAAGGATTAGCCATTAGAGAATCGTTATAATATTGAAATGCCTGGAACTCAATAGCGTCGCCATATTTGATTGCTGCACCATTGCCCCCGCTTGTTCTGTATTCTATACCTGCCTTTTTAGTTTTTTTAAAGCTTTGATCTTTACACCCCACAGCAAATAGTAATATAGCTAATGCAGCAAGGCCGATTTTTTTGTTCATGTTTTATTTTTTATAATTGTTAACTGTTTAATTGCTCCTGGTTTTCTTTGATGGCTACCTTAAATTTTCGAACTACCTCATCGAGCGGTTCACTGTTTTTTCCTCCTGCAGCATTAAAATGGCCACCTCCGTTAAAATACTTTCTTGCAAAAGTATTTACGTCAAATCCCCCCTTACTTCTGAAAGAACTCTTACGTTCATCTCCACGGTCTATTATAACCGCGGCAAGCTTGATGCCCTTTATACTTAATGGAAAGTTTACCAGGCCTTCCGTATCGCCTGTTTTTACGTTGTATTTAATAAGATCAGCTTGCGGGATCGCAATAAGCGCCGTGTTATATTCGTAAAAAATCTCCATCCTGTTCAGCAGGATGTTTCCAAAAAAACGGAAACGCCCTTCCAGGAAATTATCGAAAAGATTTTCATGGATCTGGCTATGTTCAAGGCCTTTATCTTTAAGCGTCGCTATCATCCTGTGGACACTTGCAGTCGTTGAATTAAATCTGAATGAACCGGTATCGGTCATCACACCGGCATATAAACACTCCGCCGTTGCCGTGTTAATTTTTTCTGCGTAACCCGATTCCATAATAAAATCATATACCATCTCGGCAGTAGAACTTTTAGTAACGTCGCTTATTCCATAATCAAATGCCTCCGTCTGCGGTTGTTGGTGATGGTCAATTAATATTTTCGTTGCCGTAAGAGATTCGATAACCGGTTCCATTTTCTTGGTTCTGCTCAACACATTAAAATCGAGGCAAAAAATCCACTCCGCTCTTTGCAACAGAGATTTTGCCTTGTCAGTATTCATTTCAAAATCAACCACGTTCCTGCATCCGGGCATCCAGCTTAGAAAGGAAGGCCAGTTGGTAGGTGAGATTACAGTAACGGTATGCCCAAACTGTATCAGAAAGTGGTATAATCCCAAACCGGAACCCATCGCGTCAGCATCTGGCTTCTGATGAAAAGTAATTACAATCTGCTTTGGCTTTTCAATTAAACTGAATATTTCACTAATGGGTTTCATAAAAGGGTGCAAAAGTAGCTTAAAAAACCCAATGTGAGCATTTCAAAATTGATAAAAATCTATTGATTTTCCGCCGCTCAAAATTGATTTTAATTCACAGGTTCGACTTATCATGGAAAGTTTACTGTAAGAAAAGTACCAACTTTTCTAAATACTTCTCCTGCTATATTGCAAATGATATTTTAATTAACATTCCAGGTATTATTATCAAAATTTATATCGGGAAATATGTGTTCCGGGTCAATCGTCACTGATTTTATACCTTCTGTGGTATTTAGTTTTTGAATCCAGGTATTTCCGTTTTGCCAAATCTCTACCGGAATTTTAAGCATCCCGGTCTTGCCGCTAACCGTTTCGTATTGAAGATAAACCGGCATGGCCATTCTGTCAAGATTTGCTATTGTAACGAGCGCTCCTTGAGTTGAATCCCCCTTTACGTATTTAAATCCCGTTACGGCCTGGTCAAGTTTATAATTTTTGATGAACATGCCTTTCCAAAACCAGCCCAAATCTTCACCGCCCACATTTTCCATTGTCCGGAAGAAATCCCAGGGAGTAGGATGTTTATAGGCCCACCTCTTAATATAAATTTGAAAGGCATAGTCGAATAATTTTGGACCAAGAATTTCCTCGCGCAACAAAGTGAGTGCATAGCCGGGTTTAGCATATAAAGCAACGCCGATGTTCCTTTCGTTCAGCGCATCCGGTTCACTCATCACAGTTTCTGATTTATCGCTAAACAGGTATTTGTAAAGTGAGGGTTTATTTCGAGGCGTCGAATTGTATTCGCCATTATTAAAATCAACAGCAGATAATGTGTTAATAAACGTATTAAAGCCCTCATCCATCCAGCCGTATTTACGTTCATTGCTGCCAACTACCATTGGAAACCATGTATGCCCGAATTCATGGTCCGTTACTCCAAAAAGACCACGTCCCTTTGAACGGGAACTGCAAAAGACAATACTTGGATATTCCATGCCGCTGATATTACTCGCAACATTCGTAGCAGTGTTATATGGATATTCAAACCATCTTTTAGAGTAATTCTCCAGGCTGCCTTTTGTATATTCAGTGGCCCGTCCCCAGGCACTGTCGCCGGCGGATTCTATTGGATAAACGCTCATTGCTAAAGCCTTTCTGCCGGAAGGAAGATTCATCCTGGCCGCATCCCATATAAAAGCCGTTGAAGCCGCCCAGGAAACATCTCTTGCATTATTTAATTTAAAGTGCCAGGTGAGTTTATCTTTCTGTGGCCTTGATGAAGGATCGGTAACTTCATCGGCAGTACGGATCATTACTGTTTTATCACTTTGCCTTGCAGCGGCGAGCCTTTTTATTTGTGTAGCGGTTAGAACTTCCTGCGGATTCTGCAATTCGCCGGAACCAACAATTAATTCTTTGGCAGGTGCAGTAATCGTGTAATCATAATCACCATAATCGAGATAGAATTCACCCGCACCTAAGTAAGGCAACGTATTCCATCCTTCAATATCATCAAACACACACATACGCGGATACCATTGGGCTACTGCATATATTTTGCCATTCTTAGTATCTTCTATCCCGGTTCTGTCTGATCCGTATTTTGGCATGAAATAAGAATAAGCGATGCTGAAAGTAACAGTACCGCCATTGGGTTTAACGGAAACGGGTAAACGTAGTTGCATTCTTGTGCCTGAAACGACATCTGTTACGTTTGTTGATGACGTTGCGCCTTTGGCGGTTGATAACAGTTTTACAGACTTAATATTAAAGCCTCCTTCGAACTTTGAATTTACATCACCATAGCGGCTTCTTCCCGTCGCAGGTGTTTTCGCTTGTCCCCGCGAGTCGAGGTTATATAAATTCTGATCAAGATAAAGCCATAAGAAAGGGAGCGCTTCAGGGCTGTTATTCGTGTAAGTAATGGTAACACTTCCTGAAATTTCATCTTTTACGTCGTCAAAATTAGCAGCTATTTTATAACTGGCCCGGTTGGTCCAGTACTTCGGCCCTGGTTCACCATCGGCAGCACGGTATTCATTTACCGAAGATGGATAAAAGTTGGGTGTAAATAAATCGTGCTGATCGTAAGTGGAATTGATAGTTTGCGCAGTAGCAGAGAGACTTAATAGAACAAGAACCCCGGTTATTAGTTTTTTAGCATTCATGAGTATGATTCGTTTTGTTTTGCGGAAAGATATTTCCTTTAAGAATAGATGCAGAATAAATTATATTAAAAAGGCTTATAAAATGACGACTGGTGGCCGATGTCATAAATTTGTCTGATGAAAGATTGATTGTACTATTTTTTACCAGGTAGATGATATTTTTAAAACTGTTTCTGCCAGTTAACACCTGCGATGCCTTGCATACCCTCAATTGGCGGATGCATCTTCTTTATAGAAATGCTAATGGACCTTAACTGTGGGAATTCGTTGTGTATTTCATTACCAATGTCCATGACAACAGTTTCCAGCAAGGGCGTTGGTACGCTCATTCTCTCCCTTATAATATTATAGATATCTGTATAATTTACAGTGTGATTAATTGAAGTAACTACATGTTGCTCCTCATGAAATTCAACTGAAGCATCTATCACATAATCATTTCCTAATATTCTTTCTTCTTCATGAATTCCGTGAAAAGAATTAAAGCGGAGATTTTGCAGCTGTACTGTAATCATTTTATTTAACGGTGAACGGGTCGCCTTTTTAATTTGGAATATTAATTTACTAAGCCTCTTTTGGACGGAGGTTATTTTCATGGGCAGCAACAGTAGACTGGGCCAAATGCTCAAGTAAGCTTAAGTACCTTTCCGCATCCAGGGCAGCCATACAGCCACTTCCTGCTGCAGTTACCGCCTGCCGGTAAATTTTATCCTGGAGATCGCCGGCGACAAATACTCCCTCAATATTTGTTTTGGTTGTGCCGGGGACAGTTTTCACATAGCCGCCCTCATCCATATCGAGCCAGCCCTTTAAAATATCTGAGTTGGGCTTATGGCCAATGGCCACGAAATAAGCACTCACCGGTATGACCTGCTTCTCTCCTGTTTTATTGTTTTTAATACGTACCGCTTCTACTTTATTATCACCTAATATTTCATCAACCTCCGTATTCCAGTAAACCTTTATGTTTGGTGTACTCAATACCCGTTGCTGCATGATCTTGCTGGCTCTCAGTTCATCGCGACGAACAAACTTGTGTACCACGCTGCATATTTTACTCAGGTACAATGCCTCTTCAGCGGCGGTATCGCCACCGCCAATAATGCATACCTCTTTTCCCTTAAAGAAGAACCCCTCGCACACGGCGCAGGCACTTACCCCATAGCCATTTAATCTCTGTTCACTCTCGAGTCCCAGCCATTGAGCGCTGGCGCCTGTCGCTACTATTACTGCGTCAGCTGTTATCCATTTTTCCTCGTCTACCTGCACCTTAAACGGGCGCCCTGAAAAATCCACTTCCGTAACGAGACCATACCTGATGTCGGTGCCCATGCGTTTAGCCTGCTTTTCAAATTCAACCATCATCTCGGGGCCCTGTACACCATCCGGATAGCCGGGATAGTTCTCTACTTCCGTTGTGATCGTAAGCTGACCGCCGGGCTGTATTCCCTGGTATAATACGGGTTTTAGATTCGCCCGGGCAGCATAAATAGCAGCGGTATACCCTGCCGGCCCTGAACCGATGATCAGGCAATGAACATGTTCGTTTGTTGTATCCATTTATTTAAATATAATTTTTCAAAAGTAAACTTTTTTGATAATGCAAATTCTATAGGTGCTTTTGCAGATGTCTTACATCTATTTGGGAATCTCAAATGTTCTGAATTCCGACGCATAGCCACAAAAGGCACCCAATGCACCATTGGAGATATTGCCTAACACTTTATTGGGTGACGCGAAAGGATTCCCGATACTTTGATAGGCGAATTCCATCGTAAGCCAGAACTGGTAAGTTGCCCGATCAATATTGCTTAGCTTAAAGGTTACCGTATCACCGCGATGAAAAAAGTTCTTATCAAAAGCAATGGGATTATTTCTATCGATACCCGGCTGTACTTTAAGGTCGTAGGTAGTGCC